>DUJZ01000077.1 GCA_013329565.1 Methanomassiliicoccales archaeon | reverse complement strand
GGAAGAGATGCCCGGTGAGGAAGGTTACCCCGCGTACCTGTCCGCCAGGCTGTCCGAGTTCTACGAGAGGGCCGGCCGCGTCGTCGCTCTATCGGGAAACACCGGCTCCATCTCCGTGGTGGGCGCCGTTTCACCTCCCGGCGGTGATTTGTCTGAACCGGTCACACAGAACACCCTGCGTATCGTCCGTGTCTTCTGGGCCCTCGACACCAAGTTGAGGGAGAGGAGGCACTTCCCGGCCATCAACTGGCTTACTTCGTACTCCCTGTACTCCGGCCAGCTGGACGGCTGGTACAGGAAGAACGTGGCCGAGGACTTCCCCGAGCTGCGCAACTGGGCGGTCGGACTTCTGCAGAAGGAGGCCGAGCTTCAGGAGATCGTGCAGCTGGTCGGTTCCGATGCGCTGCCGGACGAGCAGAAGCTGACCCTGGAGATCACCAGGATGATCCGTGAGATATTCCTGCAGCAGAACGCCTATCACCCTATCGACACGTACTCCCCGATGAGCAGGCAGTACACCTACCTGAAGCTGATCAACCGGTTCTCCACCTACGCCTCCAAGGCCGTGGAGAACGAGGTGTCCGTGGAAGCCATCGCCAACATGAACCTGCGCAACCGCCTGGCCAAGTCCAAGTTCGAGGACAACATCGAGGACGAGCTGAAGGCCATCGCCGAGACCATGGAGAAGGAGTTCGAAGCCCTGGGAGGTAAGTAAATGACATCCAAGGAATACCGTTCCATCACCCAGATCGCCGGGCCGCTGGTCTTCGTGGAGAAGACCGAGCCCGTGGGATACAACGAACTGGCCGTCGTCACGTTGCCCGACGGCACCGAGAGGACGGGTCAGGTGCTGGATTCCTCCGACGAGATCGTGGTCATCCAGATGTTCGAGGGAACCTCCGGTATCCCGCGCACCGCCGGAGCCCGCTTCCTCGGCGAGACAATGAAGATGCCGGTGAACAAGGACATGCTCGGCAGGATACTATCCGGCTCCGGCAAGCCCTTGGACGGTGGCCCCGCGATCGTTCCCGAGGACCGCCTGGAGATCATCGGCGCCGCCATCAATCCGTGGGCGAGGGACAACCCGTCCGAGTTCATTCAGACCGGTATCTCGACCATCGACGGGATGAACACCCTGGTCCGCGGTCAGAAGCTTCCGATCTTCTCCGCCTCCGGTCTCCCGCACAACGAGATCGCCCTGCAGATCGCCAGGCAGGCCAAGGTTCTCGGGGGTTCCGAGGACTTCGCCGTGGTGTTCGCCGCCATGGGTATCACCAACGAGGAAGCCCAGTACTTCATGAAGGACTTCGAGAGGACCGGCGCCCTGAAAAGGGCGGTAGTCTTCCTGAACCTGGCCGACGACCCGGCCATCGAGAGGATCATCACCCCTAAGCTGGCGTTGACGACGGCCGAGTACCTCGCGTTCACGCTGGACATGCACGTGCTGGTCATCCTGACCGACCTGACGAACTACTGCGAGGCGCTGAGACAGATCGGCGCCGCCCGCGAGGAAGTTCCGGGTCGCCGCGGTTACCCCGGTTACATGTACACCGACCTGGCAGGCATCTACGAGCGCGCCGGGAGGATCAAGGGCAAGAAGGGAAGCATCACCCAGATCCCCATCCTGTCCATGCCTGGTGAGGATATCACCCACCCCATCCCCGACCTTACCGGTTACATCACCGAAGGACAGATAGTCGCCAAGAGGGAACTGCTCAGGGCAGGCATCTACCCGCCCATTGACGTAGGCTCGTCCCTGTCCCGTCTGATGAACGAGGGCATCGGTCCCGGGCGCACCAGGGAAGACCACAAGGCCGTGTCCGACCAGTGCTACGCCGCTTACGCCGAGGGCCGCGACCTGCGCGGGCTGGTCGCTATCGTCGGCAAGGAAGCGCTGTCCGAGAGGGACCGCAAGTTCCTGGAGTTCGCCGACGACTTCGAGAAGCGCATCGTGCAGCAGGGCCGCGACGAGGACCGCACCATCGAAGGAACTCTGGACCTGATGTGGGAGATCCTGGCCTCACTGGACGAGAGGCAGCTGACCAGGATAGACCGCAAGTACATCGAGAAGTACCACCCGAAGTACCGCAAGAAGGATTGAGATGCCTACCGCCGACGTCAAACCGACCCGCTCCGAGCTCCTGGAGATCAAGAAGAAGATCAAGCTGACCAAGTCCGGCTACAAGATCCTCAAGATGAAGCGGGACGGTCTGATCATGGAGTTCTTCAAGATCCTCGAGCAGGCCAAGGACATCCGGGACAAGGTCAACCGCGATTACGCGGAAGCGATGCGCAGCATCGCCATCGCTAAAGCGGTCGACGGAGCGATAGCGGTGCAGAGCGCCGCCTTCGCCCTGAGGACCCATCCCGAGCTTTCCCTCCGTTCAAAGAACATCATGGGCATCGTGGTGCCGGAGATCGAGGCCAATTCCATCCGCACGCCGATGGACCAGCGCGGCTACGGCGTCATCGGTACCTCCGTCTACATCGACGAGGCGGCAAAGGCCTTCGAGAACCTGGTCGAGACGGTGATCGAAGCGGCTGAGATCGAGACCACCATGAAGAAGATCCTGGAAGAGGTGGAGAAGACCAAGCGCCGCGTCAACGCCCTGGAGTTCAAGGTCATCCCGGAGCTGCAGGAGTCCGAAGCCTTCATCCGCCTCCGCCTGGAGGAGATGGAGAGGGAGAACACCTTCCGGCTGAAGCGCGTCAAGCAGAAGGCGGAAGCGCGCGGATGATGCTCGAAAAACTTTTCGGCACTCCGGAAAAAAGGGCCAGGCTGGTAAGGTATGCCTGGCTCATTTCCCTTTTAATGCTGGCCCTCGGTTACCTGATGATCGCCCTGTTCTGGGACTACTGATCCAGCACCTCCAGCGACGGTATGCGGGAGTCCATGCAGGTGAGCACGACCGCTTTCGCCGAACCGTTCGCCCGAGGTCGGCGATAACCGGCCGTCCAGGTACGGTTGCCGTTCAAAACGTTCTCTATGAAAGCATCGGCGCCATCCTCGTCCTTCGGCGGGGTGGTGTACATTACCCCCTTTGCCCAAGAACCGATATTTTTATTTTTTCTCAGAAGTCGGCCACGGCCATTTTTCCGGTGCCCAGGTGCACCAGGGTGAGCTTGGCTGGATCTGGCACGAAGTTGTGCATCTTCTGGAACGACGTCTGGTCCTGCCAGGTTGATGCGTTGATGAGCCGGATCCCGTTGTAGAACGACACACCAGCACCATGCACGTGTCCGGTGACGAAGATGTCCGGCACCTCGTCAATGACCATGTAATCCCTCCTCTCCGGGGCGAAGGGCGTCTTTCCGCCGTACGATGGGGCAAGATGCCTTCTCTTGAGCATCTCCTCCATGGCCTTGAGGGGAGCGGAGTACGACAAACCTTTAATTCCGTTCACCAGGTCGTCGAAGCTCTTGCCGTGGTACGACAATATCGTCCGTCCCTCTATCTTCAGGTAGGCGGGGTTGCCGATCTGCAGGATGTTGGAATCGAACAGCCTGGCCACCTCCTCGCTCAGCGCCGGCTGCGGCTCCGCCGGACGGACCATGTCGTGGTTACCCGGCTGCATCACGATGCGTATGTCGTCAGGAATGTCCTTGAGATGCTCCGCCAGAGCGCGGTACTGGTCTATGATGTCCTCGATGACCAGCTCTTCCTCCTGGTCCGGGAACACGCCGACGCCGTCCACGCAATCACCCGGTATCACTATGTAGCGGATGTCCCGGTCCTTGGCCTCGTCCTGAATCCAGGCCACCATGTTCTTCCACCGCCCCTCAAGGAACGTGTTGCTGCCGATATGCACGTCGGACATCAAGGCCACCTGCGCCGTGGAATCAGTCACTTCCATTCCAGAGCTGAACGGGACGTCCGGGCGGATCAGGTCCTTCAGGATCAGCTTCCGGTCCCGGCGTGACATCTTGCCGACCACGCCGATGACCTCGTCCTGCAGGACGGAGTCCTTGGCCACCTTGTTGTCCTTGGGCACCATCACGGTCATGCGCCCGGTGTCGTCCTCCAGCTCTATGATCTTCTCTCCGGAGCGGGTATCCCGCACCTCGTTGACCATCCCGATGACCTTGACCTCGTCGGCCTGCAGCTTGTTGGGGTCCATGGCCCTCTGGATGGATATGGCGCCCATCATGTCCCTCCGGCGAAGCAGGAGCGCCTTGAGGTTGGCGAAGCGGTCCTGGAAGTAGCGGGCGAAGCCTTCGACGGATGCCAGGCAGTCCGATTGAGCGGTGATGTCCTTCATCACCTGCACCTCGCCGATCCTGCGCACCGATGCCGGCTCGGGGCGCACCACCGTCTCCAGCCGGGGCGCGTCCACGCGGACCACGGTGCGCAGGTCCCGCAAGGTGACCACCAGCGGCTGATACTGGATCTGAGGGATGACCTGGCGAGCGAACTGCAGCGGTGATGGTTGTGCCAGAATGAACTCCTCGGCCTCCTGGTCCAGAAGATAACCGTCATTGGCCAGGGCCTCGACGACCTTGCTACGCATCCGACCTTCTCATGCCGCCCCCATTTTAAATAGTTTCTCAAATTATCCATTTCCGATGGTCGAGGTCGAAGCCGGTGCCAGATTGTATCCCACCGAGGACGCCGAGAGGGTGCGTCGCTGCCTTCTCAACATATTC
>DUJZ01000141.1 GCA_013329565.1 Methanomassiliicoccales archaeon | reverse complement strand
ATCCTGCACATCATCGGCATGATCGGCGTGGACGGCGCGCTCTACCAGTCGATGGAGTTCACCGGCGACACCATCGAGCGTCTCGAGATGGCCGGCCGCATGACCATCTGCAACATGGCCATCGAGGCGGGTGGTAAGAGCGGCATCATCGCGGTGGACGACGTCACCCGTGCCTACATGACCGGCCGCACCGAGCGCCCGTGGACCGAGTACTACTCGGATGCGAACGCCGAGTACGCGATGGTCTACGAGATAGACGCCGCCACGATCGTGCCCACGGTGGCCTTCCCGCACCTGCCCAGCAACACGCGGCCTGCCGAGGACGCGCGCGACGTGTGGATCGACCAGGTCGTGATCGGCTCGTGCACGAACGGCCGGCTCGAGGACCTGCGCGTCGCTGCCGGCGTGCTCAAAGGCCACAAGGTGCACGAGAACGTGCGGCTCATCGTCATCCCCGCGACCCAGCAGATCTACCGGGACGCCATGCACGAGGGGCTCTTCGACGTCTTCCTCGATGCGGGAGCGGCGGTCTCGACGCCTACCTGCGGCCCGTGCCTGGGCGGCCACATGGGCATCCTGGCCGGCGGGGAGCGGGCCATCGCCACCACCAACCGCAACTTCCGCGGACGGATGGGATCCCCGGAATCCGAGGTGTATCTCGCCTCACCGGCCACCGTGGCCGCCTCCGCCCTGAAGGGGCAGATCGCCGATCCTCGGGAGGCGAGGGAATGAAGGGCAAGGTCTGGAAGTACGGCGATCACGTCAACACCGACGTGATCATTCCCGGACGCTATTTGGACGATTACGACGTCAAGAACATGGCCAAACACGCCATGGAGGACCTCGATCCCAGGTTCGCCAAGGACGTTGCGTACGGCGATATAATTGTGGCCGGGCGCAACTTCGGCTGTGGCTCCAGCCGCGAGCAGGCGCCTCTGGCCCTCAAGCATGCCGGCGTGGGTGCGGTCGTCGCCACCAGCTTCGCCCGTATCTTCTATAGGAACGCCATCAACATCGGACTGCCCGTGATCGAATTTGACGCCACCGGGATGTTCGAGAAGGGGGACGTCGCGCTGATCAACATGGAAAAGGGGGTCATCATCAACGAGACCAGCGGTCGCACCAGCAGGTTCGAGCCGCTCCCCGCCTTCCTGTTGGAGATACTGAAGGAGGGCGGCCTGGTACCCCACTCCGCCAAGAGGTTCCGCTAGGGCAAGGTATATTAAGGGGCAATGTTTGGGTGGGAACAAGGACGTTCCAGAAACTCCCCCTAAAATCCTCAAAAAGGATATCTGGCATGTTCCGCGCAGATCGTGAAAAAATTTATAAGCCCCTCGCTAATATGGGGACACTCCCCCTGGTGGTGAATTCATGAAGTATACTAGATTTGAGAAGGCGCGCATAATCGGTGCCAGGGCACTGCAGATATCCCTAGGCGCGCCTGTGCTTCTCGAGATCCCCGAAGGGATGATCGATCCGATCTCCATCTCTCAGTTGGAGTTCGACAAGGGAGTAATCCCGATAACTGTAAAACGCGACATATGAGGTTATTGAAATGAGCGACGAGTCCAAGACCGAGCTTCTCGTACCGGAGGACGTTTACCTTACCTCCGGTGTTCACATTGGCACCCAGCAGAAGAGTGCTGACATGAAGGATTTCATCTTCAAGGTCAGGACCGACGGCCTGTACGTCATGGACGTCAAGCAGACCGACGCCCGCATCAGGGCTGCTGCCAAGTTCCTGTCCCGATTCAAGACCGACCGTATACTGGTCGTATCCGCCCGGCAGTATGGGCAGAAGCCGGTCCGGATCATGTCCAAGGCCATCGGGGCCATGTACTTCGAGGAGAGGCTCATTCCCGGTTCCCTGACCAACCCGGTGCTCAGCCGCTTCATCGAGCCCGATGTCATAGTGGTCACCGACCCCGCCGCCGACCAGCAGGCCGTGGCGGAAGCGTTGAACGTGGGCATACCGATCGTGGCCCTCTGCGACGCCAACAACGAAACGAGGAACGTCGACCTGGTCATCCCGACCAACAACAAGGGTCGCCGCTCTCTGGCCTGTGTCTACTGGCTGCTAACCCGCGAGATCCTGAAGGAGCAGGGCAAGCTGACCAGGGACGAGGACTTCAAGCTGGGCATCGACGACTTCGAAGCCAGCCTTTGAACCCCAACCCTTTTAACCCCCTTTCTCTTATTTTCATACATGGTCCGCCGGGCGGCCGTCGCCGGTCAGTTCTATTCATCGTCCAGGAGCGCCTTGATCAAGGAGCTGGAGCGCTGCTTCCTTTCGCCCCTGGGCCCTGGAAAACTACCAGTGGTCAAAAAAGAGGGGCCGAGGAGGATCGCCGGGGCGGTCGTTCCGCACGCCGGTCTGGTGTTCTCCGGGCCGGTGGCCGCGCACGTGTACGCGGAGATGGCCGCCGACGGGATGCCTGAAACCGTCGTCATCATCGGCCCGAACCACACCGGCTACGGCAAAGCGGTCTCGGCCAGCAGCGAGGACTTCGAGACGCCTCTGGGCGTCGTGAGGTCGGACCGGGACATCGTATCCCGCCTGAAGGGCGTGGTGGAGATAGACCGCGCCGCCCATCTATACGAGCACAGCCTGGAGGTGCAGCTTCCCTTTCTGCAATACCTCGATCCGGAGATCAAGGTCGTGCCGATCGTCATGGGACGTCAGGACCTCATCATGGCCAAGGAGACCGCCAAGGTGCTCGAGGAGGCCTGCGCCGGGAAGGACGTTGTCATATTGGCATCATCGGACTTCTCACACTACCTCCCGGCCGAGGTGGCCAGGGCGAGGGACGAGATGGTACTGGAACGCATCCTGCGTTTGGACGCGGAGGGCGTTGTTGACGTGGTGGAGAAGCACGACATCAGCATGTGCGGTTACGGTCCGGTGGCCACCATGATCCTGGCCTGCGGAGGGAGCAATGCCAGGCTCCTCCATTATGGCAATTCGGGAGACGTACGGCCTATGGGTGACGTGGTGGGCTACGCCGCGGTGGTCGTGATGAGATGACCGTACCTTCGATGTTATAGATATATACCGAACGGCATATACGCATGAGCCCCCCAGAGGGGCCTTTCGAAGGGAGAGATTCATATGGACGGAACAAAGACATGTCCCTACTGCGGAAAGTTGGCCAACGCCGACGCCCAGTTCTGTCAGGGCTGCGGAAGGAGCATCAGCTCCCCGCCCCAGTACACTGAGCAACCGCCTCAGCAGTACCAGCAGCCCCAGAACAATCAGCAACCGCCTCAGCAGTACAACCAGCCTCCTCAGGGGGATTGGCAGCAGCCCGCCCCCGCCTACGGGGCGCCGGCCTACGGAGCGCCCGCGCAGCCTTATGCACAATCGTATGGCGGAGCGAAGGGTCAGATCGCCGGAGCGATTCAGAACCGCGGCATGACCGACGACATCATGAGCGGCATCTGGATCTTGTGGCCGGTCCTGGCGATCGTCTTGGGCGTCATCATCATGGCAGCGCTCTTCATCGTCATCGGCTGGATTGGTCTCATCATCGGGCTGGTCATCACCCTGGTGCTGTACAGCATCCTTAACTACAAACTGCTGAAGCGGATGGACGAGCATCGCAAGCGGGAGATGGCGTTGCGTATGGCCATCATATCGTACCTCAAGGAGAAGGGAGCTGAGACCCAGAAGGCCCAGCTAATCGCGAACGAGATCTCAGCTCTGGAGAGCATCAACCAGGAGGCGATGTACAAGGAGAAGGAGAGGACCCCGGTCCTGTGGACCTTCCTCAGCCTCTTCCCGATCATAAACTACGTTGTGATGTACTTCCTGGCCGAGTTCCCGTTCGACCACGACAAGCGGTGGCACGCCTTCACCCAGTACACCCAGGCCGCCTGCCAGAAGCTGGGCATCAACATCATGACCCCCTCCTGGAGCACCATAAAGGAGAGGTCGAACGTACTGCTTCTGATCCTGACCCTGCTTTTCGGTATCGTGGTCTTCATCTGGTACTACTTCATCATCAAGGACCTCAACGACCACTTCACCGCGCAGTGGCAGTTCGAGGACCAGCTGATGGCGCAGCTCCGGTGAAGAAAAGAAAAAAAGGTCTGGGAAAGAAACCTCTTCCCCGTTTTCTTATATTTTTCTCATCCTGCCGAGCACCGGCTCGTACACGAATCCCTTGTCCAGGAGCGAGTTGGCTATGGAGTCCATCTCCTCGCGCTCGATCCCCTGTGATTTGGCCTTCTGCACCACTTCGTCCCAGGCCGCGCCCTTTCCTGCGTCAAGGCTTTCGATCATGGAGAGCACGAGCGCTTCCTTGTCCACGTCATCCTGCTCCTCCTCGATGTCGATCTCCTCCGGAGAGGTTGATTCATGAGGCAGGTCCGGCCCGGTCTGGTACTCCGGTAGCAGGAACTTCAGCGCATCGGACACCATGCCCTTGTAGCGGGAAATGTCCTCCGGATGATAGTGCGCCAGGCTGTGCACGGTACCCTCGGCCAAAGGCCGGGAGAACCCTATCTGCATCAGCTTCTCGACGGTCGGCTCAACGAGCTTCATGGCCTCCTCCATGGCCGAGATGCGGTCCATGGTGGCCTTGCAGGTCTCGAGCACCCATCCGTCACGGACGGACGCTTCAACCTTCCCGACCCTTTCCGGACGGATCGACACGTACATCTTGCCCTCCTCCGGCGAGTACGTGCGGAACTTTCCGACCACGGCCACGAAGCAGGGCGGCTGCAGCTTGGCCAGGGCCATGGCCGCTTCCGGCTGGTACTGCCCGGCGGTCATGTAGAACGTCCCCGTGGGGTCGGTGATCTTGGCCCTCCACACCGGCTCGTTCTCGTTGCCCACGTTCTCGTTGTCCGTTAGCACGCCGACCACGAAGATGCGGTTGATCTTCGCTCCCAGCGGGGATATGAGGTAGGAAGGGGTCTTCTCCCCCTCTCCCTTCATCTCCAGGCTGGAGGAGTTGAACTCCGCCGCGAAGACCCTCCAGGCGACCTCCCTGGCCATCATTGGAATCCCTCCATCTCGGTAAGGAGCTTGGCGCCCTCCTCCCTCACGTCGATCTCCAGGAACCGGGCCTCCCGGGCGATCAGCATCGGTCCGAAATCGTCCGAGCGGACCATTCCCCGGACTTCCAGGGTCCGGGCGAACAGCTTCTCCTCGGCCATCTCCTTGACCGCATCCGGGTTGCGCTCGTCGGTGGTGATCTTCACCGCCTCCTCGATGCTGATGTTCAAGAGCTGCTCGGTGAGCTCCTTTCCAAAGATCGCGCTCATGGACGACGTCCCGTCATCCAGTATGGCCTTGATCCTCAGGTCGTCGGTCCCCTTGACCTTGCCGTGCACGCGGCAGGTGCTCTTCTGCAGCACCCGGCGGCAGTCGGGGCAGCGCATGACCAGGCCGCTTCCCTCCCGCACGTCGACCATGGTTCCGCGCACCACCACGTCCATGGCCCCTCCGGACAGCTCCACGTCCTCCAGGGTCCTGACCTTGGGGACGCCGCCCGACAGATCGCCGAGAGTGCCTTTGGCCAGCACCTGGATCTCCGCCTTGTCGCCGAGGTTCAGCTTCGGTATGCCCTTCCAGCTCTTGACGTAGGCGCCGACTATGCGCACCTCGTCGCCGTCCTTCAGCTCGGCGTCCTTCCACACCGTGAGCTCCGCGCTCCCCGTGTCGTCGCTCAAGACCCCGGTGACAATGGTCTTCCTCTCCCCGGAGGCGGTGATCTCCCGCTTCTCGGGCCTGCTGACCTTGCCGGAGATGACCACGTAGTTCATCCCGTCGGCCAGATCGGCGACCTTGACCTCGACGGAACCGCCGCCGGACGGCATGTCCGCGACGTCCAGGATCTCCTCGGACTCCTCGACCGAGGCCCGGTTCCCCAGGTTCAGCTGAGGGGTTCCCTTATACTCCTTGGTGTAGGCGTTCCGTATGAGGACGGTGGAGCCCTGCTTCAGTTGCACGCTCTCCGTCTCCCAGACCGTGTATTGCACCCGTCCGGACTCATCGGCCATGTACCCGTATACTATGTTCTTGTGCGCCCCGCCCACCTCGATGGTCTTGGGGTTCACGGTGAGTACCTTAACCAGGAGGTCCACCGACTGCTCGTCCCCGGTCAGCTCGGCGACGCTCTTGCGTCCCGATCCGTCGCCGACCGAGTCAGGGTTACCGCCCATCTTCTTCAGTATGTCCCTCTTGGCCCATTCCAACGAGACCCGGTAGAGGTTGACGTACTTCTCCAGCTCTTCCGTTATCTTGCTCTTGTCCGCTTTATCCCCGAGCACCCTGGCAAGTTCATCCACGTGGGGTGCGAGCTCTTCTCTGTCCATTTCAATGCCTCCGTTCCTTAGCTAATAAGGCATCCCATTATGCCCGTTACGTTTAATAGCATTATTCACCGCGGATTGAAAATGAATGACCGATATGTAAAGAACCAGGGGTGCCAGTAAAAAGGAATGATGCCGGGAGCCGTTGAAAATGGCTCACTCGGTGAAGGTCTCGCCGCGCTCGTACTTCTCCTTGAGATGGGAGATGAGAATGTCGCGGTTGTTCCGGAGATGCGACTCGTACCAGGCGAGCACGACATCGGCCAGCTTCTCGTGGAAGCGGTCCATGTCGAACTTGGAGAGCGGAGAGTCGAAAACCACGAACTGCCCGAAGATCCGCTTCCATCCGGCGTACTTGTAGTAGTGCTCGCCCTCGCAATAATCGAAGACCATGCGCATGTAGGGGGTGGAGTCCACGGCGTAGTACATGACCTTCAGGGAGTCGCCCATGCGCCCCTGGGTCTGGGTGCGGTCCACGAGCTGTACGCGGTTGACCGCCTCGAAGTCGTACTCGTTCTTGAACTTCCACTTGAGGGGGAACTCCTCGAACTGGGCGAACTCGCTGTAAGTGGGTTCCATGTTCAATTGCACGTTGATGCGGGAGAACCGGTTCAGGACGTTCCAGAAATCTCCGATTATGGTGCGGTTGATCGTGGTCTTCTGGAAGTTGATCTCTTCCTTGTCCTTGGAGATGGCATCGGTTCGGGCCGAAAGCTCGGCGTCCAACTTGGCGAACCAATCTTCGTCCTTTGCCTTACCAACCTTCTTTTCTGGAACCATCGGAGTCTCCTCTGGCATAATCTCCATACAACCATAAAAAGATATCTCATTCCTATAATAACCCAGCATCGAAGCTGGCGTTTAGAACCCCAAGATAAGCTTTTCTAATCGAATGGCATAATCCGGCCGATGGACATCGTAGGGGGTCTGACCTCGTTCCTTGAGCAGGTTCAGGGCGATCCTTTGGTCTATTCTGTGGTCTTCTTCATCTACATCATCGCCGCGACGCTCTTCCTGCCCGTGCCGGTCGAGCTCATGCTCTTCCTTAGCCCGGCCACCCCCTTCCTGCTCAAGGCCATCCTCCTGGGTGTTGGAAAGGCGGTGGGCAGCGTCATCGTCTTCTACATCGGAATGAACGTGGAGAAGCCAATAAACACCCTGACCAGGAAATGGGGCTTCTTCCGCATGGTGGTCAACTTCAGTAAGTGGCTGGTTGATAAGCTCGGATACTTCGGCCTTTACCTCATACTAAGCGTCCCAATAATGGTGGACACCGTTCCCGTGTACCTGTTCTCCATCTTCCGTAAGGACCGCAGCGATCGTGATATGCGTCTCTTCGCCCTGACCAACCTGGTCGCGGGCATAACCAGGGCGGCCATCGTGTACCTCGCCGTGACGGAACTGGGACTGGGCTATCTGTTTGGCCTTTAGAAAGGTTTATATCCTTCAAGAAAATTTTGAGGTAATGGTCCCGAAGAACAAGATCCTCAAGATCCTCGACGAGTACGACAAGAAGAAGCTCACCGTGGCCACCCTCTGTTCCCATTCCTCGCTGCAGATCTTCAACGGGGCCAAGAAGGAAGGCTTCCGTACGCTCGGTCTCACCGTCAAGGACAACTTCCGCTACTACGACGCGTTCCCACTCGGCCGGCCGGACGAGTTCATGAAGCTCGACAGCTACGCCGACCTCCTGGACAATGTGGATGAGCTGCTGGCCCGCAACATCATCGTGGTTCCGCACGGCTCCTTCGTGGAGTACATGGGCACCGACAAGTTCGAGAAGATGCCCGTTCCCACTTTCGGAAACCGGAACGTGCTCCGATGGGAATCGCACCGGGACAAGATGAGGGAGTGGCTGGAGACCGCGGGGATCGCCATGCCCCGGGTCATCGAGGACCCCAAGACCATCGACCGGCCGGTGCTGGTCAAGTACAACGGGGCCAAGGGCGGCCGTGGCTTCTTCATCGCCAAGGACTACCCGGAGTTCAAGATGGGGCTGGACATGGAGCAGGACTACACCATCCAGGAGTACATCCTGGGCACCAGGTACTACCTGCATTACTTCTACTCGCCGATAAAGAAGAACGGGTTCCGGGTGGGCGACGGCTCCCTGGAGCTTATGTCCATGGACCGCCGCGACGAGAGCAACATCGACGAGCTTTACAAGCTTGGTGCGTCCGAGGAGCTGAAGAAGCTAGGCCTGTTCCCTTCGTTCGTGGTCACCGGCAACGTTCCGGTGGTCATCCGGGAGAGCCTCCTGCCCAAGGTGTTCGACATGGGCGAGCAGGTGGTCAAACGTTCTTACGAACTGTTCGGCGGCATGATCGGGCCGTTCTGCCTGGAAGGAATTGTCACCGACAAGCTGGAGTTCAAGGTGTTCGAGATATCCTCCCGGATAGTCGCCGGGTCCAACCCGTTCATCTCCGGCTCGCCGTACTCCGACCTCACCGAAGAGAACATGAGCACCGGCCGCCGCATCTCCCGGGAGCTCAAGAACGCGGTGCTGACCGACAGCATGGACAAGATCATATCTTAAAAACGACAAAAGAGGCCGGGGGAATCCCCGGCCTATGATTTTTGTAAAGGTTTACCAGCCGCGTTCCTGCATGCGCTGTTCCTTGGCCAGGGTGGAGATCTCGATGCCGTGCATGGCCTCCCCAAGTCCCCTGGACACCTCGGCTATGACCTTCGGGTCGTCGAAGTGGGTGACCGCCTCCACTATGGCCTTGGCGCGTACCGCCGGGTCGTTGCTCTTGAATATGCCCGAGCCGACGAACACGCCGTCGGAACCTAGCTGCATCATGAGCGCCGCGTCGGCCGGGGTCGCAATGCCACCGGCGGCGAAGTTGATGACCGGCAGGCGCTGCATCCCGGCGACCTCCTTGACCAGATAGAAGGGGGCCTCGATCTGCCTGGCGATCACGGCCAGCTCAGCATCGTCCTTGCCCTTCAGCTCGCGCACCTTGCCCATGATTATCCTCTGGTGGCGCACGGCCTCGATGATGTTGCCCGTTCCGGGCTCGCC
Source organism: Methanomassiliicoccales archaeon (assembly GCA_013329565.1). GTDB lineage: Archaea > Thermoplasmatota > Thermoplasmata > Methanomassiliicoccales > UBA472 > UBA472 > UBA472 sp8940u. The sequence continues at coordinate 4,949 of DUJZ01000141.1, read as the reverse complement.
CTTGGTCCGGACCATGGCCGCTCCCTCATCGATGCGCCTGAGGGCCTCTCCCAGGTCCTTCGCTCCGCAGACGAAGGGAACGGTGAAGCCCTTCTTGACCACGTGCATGAACGGATCGGCCGGCGTGAGTACCTCGGACTCGTCGATCATGTCCACCCCCAGGGACTCCAGCACCTGCGCTTCAACAAAATGCCCGATGCGGCATTTCGCCATAACGGGAATGGTGACCGCGTCCATTATATCCAGCACCTTGACCGGGTCGGCCATCCTGGCCACCCCGCCCTGGGCCCGTATGTCCGCCGGGACCCTCTCCAGGGCCATGACGGCCACCGCGCCAGCTTCCTCGGCGATCCGGGCCTGCTCGGCGTTGGTGACGTCCATGACCACTCCGCCCTGCTGCATCTTGGCGAACCCTCGCTTCACCAGTTCGGTGCCGTGGCGCAGTCCGGATAGGTCCAAATTGAATGCCATTTAGCTCACCAAATCGGCTTACCTGCAGGGGTTTATTTATCACTTTTCCCAAACCACCCCAGTAAAATTGGCAAACCGCCCTCAGAAAAGCATATAGGCATTGCGCTCGTTCAACGGCTAGATGTTCGCGAACAGGATGGAGAACGTCCTCGAGTCCGGCACGGTCAAGATGGCCAACCTGGTCAGCAAGCTCAAGGAGGAGGGGGCGGACATCATATCCTTCTCCATGGGGGAACCGGACTTCCACACCCCTGACAACATAAAAGAGGCCTGCGTCCGCGCCCTGGCCAACGATTTCACTTACTACACCCCGTCAGCGGGGATCCCTGAACTGAGGAAGGCCGTCGCCGAGAGGTGCCGGGCGTTGAACAATATCCCTTGCGAGGCGTCAAACGTTCTGGTCACCCCGACCAAGCAGGCCATATTCATGACCATGCTGGCCATGGTCGATGACGGGGACGAGGTCATAGTCCCGGACATCGCCTGGGGGACGTTCGAGGCCTGCGCCCATCTGGCCGGCGGCAAGGTGCGCCACGCCAAGCTATCGGCGGAAAAGAACTTCCGCATGACGCCGGAAGCGGTGGCGGAAAGGATCACCAAGCGCACCAGGCTCATCGTTCTAAATTCACCCTCGAACCCTTGCGGCGCCGTTCTCACCCGGGACGACGTGAAGGGCATCGCCGATCTGGCCAAGGACCACGACCTCTATGTCCTGGCGGATGAGATCTATAACCAGCTGGTGTTCGAAGGGGAGCACACATCCATATCCTCTCTGGACGGAATGTTCGAGCGGACCATCACCGTGGACGGTTTCTCGAAGACCTACGCCATGACCGGCTGGAGGGCCGGTTGGGCCGTCGCCCCGAAGAACATCTTCAAGGAGCTCAACAAGCTCCAGACTCAATCCATCACCTGCGTCACCTCCTTCGTCCAGCAGGCCTGCCTGGAGGCGTTGCAGGGACCGCAGGATTCCGTGGCGCTGATGAAGAAGGAGTTCAAGGCCAGGAGGGACCTGGTCCATTCGCTCATGAAGGACGTTCCCAGCCTGAACTGCCCGATGCCCAGCGGGGCCTTCTACATGATGCCTTCGTACGATTTTGACATGAGCTCGGAGGACATGGCCGCCTATCTTCTGAACGAGGCTCACGTCGCCGTTACGCCTGGATCGGCCTTCGGACCGGCCGGCGAGGGGCGCTTCCGCCTCTCCTACGCGGCCAGCCGCGAGAACATAAGGGAAGGCATGTCCCGGGTCAAGGAAGCCCTGGCGAAATTGTGATCATTCCGGCGGCAGAAGGTTCGGAATGCCGTCCTCGATGACGTAGATGGCATGGCATCCCCGGCATATGAGCCGCCCTTCCACGACCTCGCCCGATTCCTCCCTCTCCACCTGCAGTTCCAGCGGATGGTGCTTACAGGCCGGGCAGGCCAGGATATCGACGAGGTCCCTCTTCATCGACCGTTCAAGGACGAGCGCGGATATCAACCTTTCACCGTGTCTGGTCGCTAACTATTTATTTGGTCCTCCGCATCGAGCGGCCCGGAGATGATCACATGCGCCGAATCGACCTCAGGAGCGACACGTTCACCCTGCCTTCCAAGGAGATGCTGGACAGCATACCGTCCGCCGATCTGGGCGACGACGTGGAGGAAGAGGACCCCACGGTGAACCAGCTGCAGGACCTGGCCGCGAGCATGTTCGGCACAGAGGCCGCGCTGCTGGTGTCCAGCGGGACCATGGGAAACCTGGTGTCCCTGATGGCCCACTGCCGCAGGGGCGACGAGGTGATCCTGGAGTCCGAGGCGCACATATACTATTACGAGCTCGGTGGAATGTCCGCCATAGTCGGCGCCATTCCCTATCTGGTCAAGGGGCAGCGTGGCAAGTTCACCGCCGAGCAGCTGGAGGCGGCGATAAGGCATCCGGACCTGCACTATCCGAACACCCGCCTGGTATGCATCGAGAACACCCACAACCGCGGGGGCGGCATCGTCTGGACGCCGAAGGAAGTTGAAGCGGTGGCTAACGTCGCTCACGATCACGGGCTCAAGGTCCATTGCGACGGCGCCAGGATATTCAACGCCGCCGTGGCTTTGGACGTCGATGTCAAGGAATACATGAAGCATCTGGACAGCCTGAGCTTCTGCCTCTCCAAGGGGCTGGCCTGCCCGGTCGGCTCCGTGGTCGTCGGGAACAAGGAGTTCATCGAGGAGGTCCGTCGCAACCGCAAGATGGTCGGCGGCGGCATGCGTCAGGCCGGCATCATCGCCGCGCCGGGCATGATCGGCCTGCAGAAGATGGTCGGTCGGCTGAAGGAAGACCACAGCAACGCCCGCCGTCTGGCCGAAGGGCTAAATGACATCCCCGGCATAGAGGTGGACATGGACGCGGTGCAGACGAACATCGTTCTCGCCGACATCACCGGCACCGGCTGGAACGTCGACTACTTTGTTAACAGAGCTTGCAAGATCGGCGTCCAGGTGTTCGAGTTCGGGGCGACCAAGGCTCGTTTCGTGACCCATTACGGCATAGACGAGCAGGACGTGGACGACGCGTTGGCGCGCCTGCGCCGGCTGTTGGAACGCTAGTCCATGGAAACCTATTTCATCTGCGGTTTTCTACCCTTTCAGGCCGCGATCCCAAGGACCGCAAGGTCTGTCGGTAAAGCGGCAGAGAAACCATATCGAGCGATGCGCATTCACAACGAGGGATCAATTTGAGCAGAAGGCTTTTCACGGTCGGTCCGGTGGAGGTGTTCCCGGACACGCTTAATTCCATGAACAGGGGGATGATGGTCCACCGGGGCAAGGACTACCAGGACCTGCAGCACGGCGTCGTGGAGAAGATACGCAGGGTGCTGGACATCGACAGTGAGGTCTATCTCGCGCCCGCCTCCGCCTCCGGGTTCCTGGAGGGCTGCGTGCGCAGCGCCGTGGACGTTAAATTGGCCGGCCTTTCCAACGGTTCCTTCGGCGACCGCTGGCAGCTCATAGGACAGGAGAACGGCAAGCAGGTTCAGAAGATCAACGGGGAGTGGGGCAAGGCCCTCCGCGCATCTCATATAGCGGGAAAGCTGGAGAAGGACGTGGAGGCCGTGACGTTCGTATCCAACGAATCGTCCACCGGCGTCCTGAACCCGGTCGAGGAGATCGTTGACGAGATCCGGAAGCAGAGCGAGGCCCTGATCATGGTCGACGGCGTCACGTCCGTGGGCGCGGTGGACCTCAAGCTTCGCAAGCTGAACCTGGACGCCCTGGTCTTCGGAAGCCAGAAAGCGTTGGCGTTGCCACCGGGACTGGCCGTGGTGTGCGTTTCCCAGCGTCTGATGGAGAAGGCGGCCAAGGTCAAGAACCGCGGGTACTACCTGGACCTGGTGCAGTACAAGAAGCTGGCCGACAAGGACCTGCCGCTGACCACGCCGCCGGTATCGCTGATGTACGGCCTGGACTACCAGCTGGACAAGATCCTCAAGGAGGGCGTGCCGCAGCGTTACGAACGCCACCAGCGCATGGCCGACATGGTCCGGAGCTGGGCGATGGAGCGCCTCGGCCTGTACGCCGAGGACGGTTTCCGCTCCAACACCATCAGCGTGATCGAGCTCAACGGCCTGGACTTCAAGGAGTTCGACAAGCGCCTGAGGCAAAAGGGATTTGAGGTCTCGCCCGGATATGGTAGCGTAAAGGACGAGACCTTCCGGATCGGCCACATGGGCGATCTCACCGAGAAGGACATCCAGGACCTCCTGGACGTCATGGACGAAACGATGGAGGAGATGAAATGAAGCTTTTGGTAACCGACGAACTGTCCCAGGAAGGCCTGGAGATGCTGACCAAGGACTCCGGGGTCCAGGTCGACGTGAAGCCGAAGCTCCCGCACGAGGAGCTGCTCAAGATCATTGGGGAGTATGACGGTCTTATCGTCCGCAGCGGCACCAAGGTCACCGCCGAGGTCATCGAGGCCGGGAAGAAGCTGCGCGTGGTGGGCAGGGCCGGCGTGGGCGTTGATAACGTTGATGTTGACGCCGCCACCCGCCGTGGCGTGCTGGTCATGAACACTCCCGCCGCCAACATCATCTCCGCGGCGGAGCACACCATGGCCATGATGTTGACCCTGGCAAGGAACATACCCCGCGCCGACGCTTCCGTTAAAGCGGGCAAGTGGGAGAGGAGCAAGTTCACCGGGGTGGAGCTGATGGGCAAGACCCTAGGCATAGTCGGCATAGGCCGCGTCGGCGGCGAGGTGGCCAAGAGGGCCAAGTCCTTCCAGATGAAGCTGGTCGGCTACGACCCGTACATATCCCAGGAACTGGCCGTTAAGCTGGGCGTCCGAATACTGCCATTGGACAAGGTTCTGGAGGAAGCTGATTTCATAACCATCCATACTCCCCTGACGCCGACCACCCACCACCTGCTGGGCAAGGAGCAGCTGGCCATGATGAAGCCCTCCGCCCTCATCGTCAACTGCGCCCGCGGCGGCATCA
>DUJZ01000034.1 GCA_013329565.1 Methanomassiliicoccales archaeon | reverse complement strand
GGCCAGCAACTCGTCCTGTCGACCATCTTTAGCAATCATTGGCACAATGTCGAATGGTAATCCACCGGACCGGTCAGACGCGGGAATAACAACTTATTTAATGCCATAAACACAAGTTTTCTCGGGCGTCCTATTTTCCGGAGGATCTCCGGCTCGTCCGCGGGGGATTGGTTCGTATGAAGTGTTCGGTCCATCTGAACAACCGTGTCGGTGCTTATAATTATAAAATCTGTATTAAAAAAATGAAGTCGCTGTTGGTTTCCTCCCTCTTGCTGAGCGTCCTCCTGGTCGGCCTTTTGACCCCGTCGGGGGAGGTCGAGGCCATTGCCTATATCCTGAGCGTGGACGATCCGAACGGAGGGGAGAACATCTTCGGGGGAACGACCTTTGACATTAGGCTGACCACATCGGTGGCCGGGGGAAGTCTGGCGATCACCTTTTCCACCGATGGAGGGCTGACCTTCCCCAACGAAATCACCACGAACTCCAATACCGGGGGTTCCCAGATCATAACCTGGTCCGTTCCCAACAACGTCGATACCACCACGGCCCGTGTCCAGGTGGAATGGCGCAGTCAAGCTGTGGAACCATACACCGTCTACCGCACCGACCAGAGCAACGGCAACTTCAGCATCATCCCTAGCGCGGTCCTGGAGTTCATGGATTTCCCTACCGACATGAGCTACGGCAGGAATGAGCTCATACGATGGAACCTCTGGGACGGGACGCAGCAGGTCGGGGCGCTCAACATGCAGGTGCGGTACCGCACAGATGCCACCTGGGGCGCCTGGACCTCTCTGACCGGCATTTACGCCAACATCCCCGACGAGCAAGGAGGGGTGTGGTTCATGCCCAGCTATTACGAGAGCGCCTTCGGACAGATCAAGCTGCGCGCTTACACTTCCCTCCCTGGCGGGACCTTCATCAAGGAGATCGTTAGCCCTGAGTTCGAGATAAGCTCTCCCTGGATAGAGCTGACCTCGCTGAACGGTGGCGAGGCGTTGGTCGGAGGGGAGACCTACGAGATAACCTGGGCGACCGCCAATGACGGTGCCGGTATCATCACTGGCGCTTATCTGGAATACAGCATCAACGGTGGCTCTTCCTGGCTGACCATCATGAGCAGCACGCCGAACGATTTCAGCCATTATTGGACGGTCCCCACCGGTGTGAACTACGATCACGTGAGGGTGAAAGCGGGCGTCTATCACACCGAGTTCAGTGAACTAGCTCATGACATAAGCGACACGGACCTACGAATAATAGAGAATGACGAGGTACCTTCGGTGAGCCTGATCGCCCCCAATCCCGACACCCCCGGAGGGTTGGTGGTGTTCAACGGGGAGACCTGCATCATAAACTGGAGGCATACCATCTACCCAGGGGCGTTCTTCACTTTCCGACTGTACCTGTCCCAGGATAATGGGAGTAACTACGCGCACATCGCCGACGTCGCCTCCAACCAGAATTCTTATTCATGGCAAGTGCCTGCCTTGGACATCCGGACCGCCAAGATCAGGGTGAAGTTAGACATCACCGGCAGCGATCTTTATGACCAGACCTCGAGCAGCAACAACCCTTTCTACATATTCACCGAAACTGTTTGGAACAGGCCGCCAGTGGCCATCGCCCCTAACAGCCTCAGCGCCATGGAAGGCGCTCTGGTCACCTTGGATGGTTCTGAAAGCTACGACCCTGACGAAGATGCTCTGTTCTACTATTGGGAGCAGGTGGATTCCTTTGGGTTCGATGTCGAGCTGTCCGATCCCTACGATGATAGTCCGACGTTCCGGGCCAGCATCGACGATTACAGCGTCAGCCTGATATTCCAGCTGACCGTGAGCGACGGGGAGGACATCGAGGTACTGCATTACACGGACAATATAAAACGAACCAGCGTCCTGATCACCCCATCCGGACCTACCATAACCGGCTTCACGCCCGGTGGAGGGTACGAAGGGACGGACATCTGCATCACCGGTGCCAACCTGAAAGGCGCCAGCATCTACATCGGCGGCGTTCTAACAGGCACGGTCCCCTATTCGCCTAGTCCTGCGAATTCAGACCCGGACACCTCCTACAATTTCACCCTGGTGGCCGGGATCCCGCCCAAGCCTTCCGCGATAACGGTGACCACGGCCGTGGGCAGCGCGACGTCCGAAGAGGAGCTGGAGGTGTACCCGTATCCCTGGTACTGCCTGGACCACGGCTTCACCTTCGGTAACGACGACAAGGAGTACCTGTCCTACCCATGGTGGGTGTGGCAGGAGGGCGATTACCAACGCACCTTCGGCGACGATGTATACCTCAGCCTGTGGATATGCCTCGGAATACCCTACTGGACCCCCTGGGACGGTTGGGATTGTTTAGGTTACGAGATATCGCAGCCCATCTGCCCTGATCCCCTGGCGGCGCTGTGGTACGGCGTGGCGTATTGCCATCTTGCGCAGGGCGGGGAATGCTACGGGCTGAGCGCAGTGAACTTGGAACTGTACCTGGACGAGTATCAGCCGAACGATATCCAGCCCGGGGTGTACACCATCGATGACCTGGAGCTTTCAGGCGCCCTGCGGACCCGGGTCGATTACATGCACGGGTCGCAGGTGTCCGCGGAGTGCTTGCATTATTGGGTGGCGGAACACCTCTACAACCTGGTCCCTCCCGTTTACGGATTCTCGGGCATGGGACTGGTCCTCTCCTCCATAGAGGACTCGATCGACAGCGGGGAGCTGGGCATAATCTCCATTGTGGACGGGAGCAAGGGGCACATCGTGGTACCGTATGAGGTGGTGAACATAGACGCGGACACCACCCGGATATACATCTGGGACATCAACAAGCCGGAATGGACCACGGAGAGCTCGGCGGAGAGCAAGCTACTGAGCGGTGAGGCCAACATGGACCATCCCCCCTACATCGAGATCGACAAGAGCAGCTACTACTGGGAGTGGTCCTATTACTTCAGCCCCGACCAGGGGTGGTGGGGAGGACCTATGGGTTTGACGTTCCTACATTCCGACGTAGTTCTGGGTGACCGCACACTGCCTACCACCCTGGACGGGCTTTACGATCTGGTGTTCGGCTGCGCCTCCGGCGCGGTGGAGGACGAGGACGGCAACGTGATGGAGCTCCTGGACAACGGAACTTACCGCATGGAGATCGAGGGCGCTTCACCGTTCACCCTGCACTCCGGGCTGGGAACGGGAACCTACGCCTACTACCTGCCGGACGGCAACTACACCACGCATATAACTGGATTCGAGGAGGGAACGTACAACTGCACCCTGTTCAGCGGCGCCCGGGCTGCGTACGCGATAGAGAACGCTGAAGCATCGAACGGCACCGAGGACACCCTGAAGCTGTTCCAGGAGGGCGGAAACCCGTTCCTGGGCACCATGACCTATCGCACCTCGGATGAGGAGAAGGAGTACTCGGCCACCATGGTCAAGCGCTTCGGCACTCGGGAAAGAGTGTTCAAGATACTAAACGCCACCATCTTTGATGGCAGCCGGGCGATAATCAACACCACCGATGACTACGGCAAGCTGGTGTTCCGGAACGACGGCGATCACAGCTTCACCTTCGACGTGCGCTTCCAAGGGAACGTACTAAGCGAGGAGGCCTGGGAAAGGCTGAACGGAACGCTGATGGACATCCCCACGTGCGAGGCGTTCGACATTGAGATCGGACCGGACGAGACGCTGACCATATACCCGAGCGACTGGCTGGACCTGGAGGCGGCGGAGGTCATCGTGGAGAGGGAGGGCGGCGACAACGGGTTCGACCTGATGATCCTGGCCTTGATCATCGGAATACTGGTGGTGGCCGCGGCGGTGATCTGGTTCCTGGTGCTGCGGAGGAAGGGTAAGAAGGGCTGAGACCAGGTTCATCATCAACGGTCACGCGGGCACCGGTCGATTCGTCCGGGCTATGGATCAGTGGAGCGGAAGTGCTATTCGCCGGTCAACAGGGCATTCTCACGCCTCTTGAAATATCATACAATTCGTTTATTCCATGAAACGCCGGAAAATGTCACGTCCTATCGTTTGGAGTGTGGGAAGAAAAATGGAGGAGGTATCCAACACCGGGCTTCCTGGCCTGGACAGGATCCTGGAACGGGTCCAGTTAGGGGACAATGTGGTCCTGCAGGTCGATTCCATAGACGATTACGTTAAGTTCGTCACCCCGTTCTGCCAGGAAGCGCAACGTCAGCACCGTCCGCTCATCTACTTCCGTTTCGCCGATCATCGTCCGGTCGTTCCGGAGGACGGTAAGGCCGAGGTTCACGTCCTGAAGCCTATAGAGGGGTTCGAACTCTTCATCTCCGAGATCCTGAACGTCATTGACCGCAAGGGAAAGGGAGCCTTCTACGTGTTCGATTGCCTTTCCGATCTCTCGGTCGATTGGTATAGCGACCGCATGCTGGGCAACTTCTTCATGCTGGCATGCCCGTACCTTTTCACCTACGATACGGTCGCGTATTTCGCTTTGATACGAAATCACCATACCCCGTTCGCCATCGACGCCATTCACGGGACCTCGCAGGTGGTCATAGACATACATTCCAAGGATGAGCGCACTTACGTGCACCCGCTCAAGGTGGACGGGCGCCGTTCCCCGACCATGTACATGCTCCACCGCTGGGAGGGCGAGGACTTCGTTCCAGTTCTCGACAGCACCACCACCGCGGAGGTCCTTACCGGGTTGCCGCAACCCTGGCTCGATTACTCGATGCATCAGCAGGACATCTGGACCAGAAGCTTTCTGATGGCCCAGGAGTTCGTGGAGAGCAATGCTGTCGAGAGGCTTACGGACCAGACCTGCGACATACTGTTCCTGCGGCTGGTAAGAATGGCCGTCACCAGGGACCCCCGGCTCATGAAGTTGATCGAGAGATATCTCGAGTTCCCGGACCTGGTGGACATCGGCAAGCGGATGATAGGTACAGGACTGATAGGCGGAAAGTCCGTCGGAATGCTGTTGGCCCGAGCGATCCTGAAGAAACAGGACCCGGAGTGGAAGAATAGGCTGGAACCTCACGATTCATTCTACATCGGTTCGGATGTGTACTACACCTACCTAAGCCAGAACGGCTGCTGGTGGATACGAAGAAAGCTCAACGACCCGGCGTCCGGATTCCTTATGGACGATCAGGACAAGGAGCGCATGCTGAGCGGAAAGTTCCCGGTGGACATAGAGGACCAGTTCAGGAAGATGCTGGAGTACTTCGGCCAGTCGCCGATAATCGTGCGTTCGTCCAGCTTGCTGGAGGACGCCTACGGGAACGCTTTTTCGGGGAAGTACGAAAGCGTGTTCCTGGCCAACCAGGGAACGCCGCAAGAGAGGCTGGAGCGATTCCTGGACGCGGTGCGAAGGGTTTATACCAGCACCATGAACCAGGAGGCGCTGGCTTACCGGGCCCATTGGGGCTTGCTCGAGCGGGACGAGCAGATGGCGGTACTGGTGCAGCGGGTGTCCGGCTCCGTCTACGGCGACATGTTCTTTCCTCAGGTGGCCGGTGTAGGCATATCGTTCAATCCTTATGTTTGGAACAAGGAGATCGACCCCCAGGCCGGGATGATGCGTTTGGTGTTCGGATTGGGCACCAGAGCGGTGGACCGGGTGGACGATGATTACACCCGGATCGTGGCCATGAACGCGCCCTTGCGCCGCCCGGAGGGCTGCTCGCAGGACGTGGGCAAGTACTCCCAGAAAAGGAGCGACGTCATTGACCTGAAGGCCAATCGCCTCACGTCATTGCCGTTCGAGGACATCGTCAAGCAGTTCCCGGACCTCCCCTTGAACATATTCGCCACCCGCGACCTGGAACTGGAGAGGAGAGTGCAGGAGTATGGGGGGAGCGAAGCATTCTCTTGGATACTGACCTTCGACGAACTTCTGTCCCGAGGGACCTTCGTGGAGAGAATGAGAGAGATGATGAGGGTGCTCGGGGAGGCGTACGATCACCCTGTTGACATTGAGTTCACCGCCAACTTCGACGGCCTTGATGATTACCGGATCAACCTCCTGCAGTGCCGGCCCTTCCAGGCCAAAGGCGGCGCCCTGTCGTTAAAAGCACAGTGCTACGTGCCCGAGGAAAGGATAGTCCTGCGCTCGAACGGGCATGTCATCGGCAGCTCCCGGGCGGTCACGGTGGACCGCATCGTTCTTGTTGTCCCGGAGGTCTACAGCGAAATGCGCATGAGCGACCGCTACACGGTCGCCCGGCTCGTCGGCAAACTGACTCACTTGAAGGACCTGGGAGCCCGGCCGACCATCCTTTTGGCCGGCCCGGGCAGATGGGCGACCACCTCTCCGGAGATGGGCGTCCCCGTTTCCTTCTCGGAGATAAACACCGTGTCCATCCTTTGCGAGATCGTATCCATGCATGAGGGACTGGTGCCTGAGGCGTCCTTAGGGACGCATTTCTTCAACGACCTGGTGGAGACGGACATGGTCTATTGCGCCCTGTATCCCAAGCGGGAGGGCCATGTTCTGAACAAGGACTTCTTCGCCAATGCCGAGAACCAGCTGGCCTCGCTCCTGCCGGAGGCCGCGCCCTACGGATCGGCGATCAAGGTCATCGACGCAAGGAGCCTGGAGGTCGGGGTGTGTTCCGACGTGCAGAAGCAGAGCTTCATATGCTTCCTGACGTGAACCGATCGAGCGATCGTCCGGTCTTATCCATCCATGGTCAGTCTGGAAGAGAACATGTCTGCCAGGTCCAGGGCCGTCCTTCCCCGGGCAGTTATCGAATATTCGCCCCGGTTCTTCTGCTTGCTCACGTATCCTTCGTCCAGAAGCGGGCGCATGTGAAACTGGAGATGCCCCGTGCGTAGCTCCAGCTCCTTGCTGAGGTCGGTGAAGGCGCGGTCCCGGAGACTGAGTGCCTGCAGGATCTGCAGGCGGGCCGGATGGGACAGGGGTGCGATCATGCGGGAGGTCGAGGTCGGGTCGACGGAGGAGCGTTTTTGCTCATCAGGGCTTTTTGCCTGCCCTCCTACCCTTTCGAACAGCTTTTGGACGAAGATGACCAGGGCCCTCACGTCCCGCACCATGCCCGACTGCAGCTCATGGCAGTCCTTGCTCTGGCAGGGGGAGTGCAGCCCGGAAATGATCGTCTCGGCCCGATCCAGTTCTTGCAAGGGCGTCTCGAAGTCGTCCCTCAAAAAGCTGGCGGATATGCCCTGGAATATGTCGTTCAGCCCCTTGCGGCAATCCTTGCGATAGGGGCAGGTGGAGACGCAATCTATCCGTTCAAGGTTGGACGCCAGGTATTCGTTGTAATATCCGGTGATGATATATTGTATCTGAGTGAGGACGACCTTCTTGAAATCCTCGTACCTCACCCCCAGTATCGACCTCTCCAGCCCATTGATCTCCGCTTTGAGCTCTTCGATGGACCTAGCCAAATCGGCATCGCTGCTCATTTTAGTCAAGTGATATATTAATTCATAATATTAATGTATTATCCTTTGAATGCTGGGACAAGGTGAAAAAATGGAGTTCAAGGATTTTGTACAGAACGCCAGCAAGGAACAGTTGATCGCCCTTGGTACACTCGGGATGTGGATGCAGGAGAAAGTGCCACTTTACTGCACCTGCCCTTCGAAGTGCAATCAGACCTGCCAATTGGCCAAGGAGCTGAACGAGGCCCTGATGTTGGCCGGGCAACGCCTCCAGGCGCCTTGATCAGGGGTCGGAAGGCTTTACTAAAATTCTTTCTTTTTTTATTCTTTTTATCGTGTCCATACCCCCGCGGTCGCATCCCAAGCTTGTCATTTTAAGGTAGGTTGGGGTTTGCGATCATCGAAGGGTAAGTCATGTTAATATCCTCAATAAGGCGATTGCCCTGAGCATGGTGGATAGCTCGTCTGATCTGATGACCAAGTACGGTTCGGAATGTGTATGCCCGAAATGTCCCTCGTTCACCATTTGCGCCAAGATGAGATGGCAGTCTATCTTCTGCCTAGCTGGTAAATCGCCTACCGACTGCATAAGGGTTGAACGAGGATGCCTGTGTCCAGAATGCCCTGTGGCCTCTGCCCTGGGCAAGGACAAGCAGTACTATTGCATGTACAACGTTTGAACGGTCCGCCCTCGGCCAAAGAAGAGGTCATGTTCTGAGAGGTGTGTCGACCTACATGGCCTTCGTGCAAATGGGCAAGAGAATAGCGTGCTTGGACGGGTGTTGGTGCCGGACCATGGTCTTTACGATGAAAGAATTGAAAAAAAATCAAGGGAATGGTGTGGGGGTTGGGATTTGAATCCGACATTAGCCAGACATTAATTTTTACAAATCAATCAAAAAGAATTCGGTAAAAACCCTAAATTTTTTCTTCTTTTATGATTTGAAAATTGGGAACTATTTCCTATTATTCTATATGAATTTAGGAATATTATTGGGCTTTATTATCCGATCGCGCCCTTCGAGAACGATTTAGCTTAATTGCGAGTTCTCTCCAGTTATAATCCTTGCACTTAGGGCATTCCATTGGTATACTATTGGCGTATTTGCTATCCCTATATTCAAAAAAAAAGGTGTAAGATTTTATTATTTTCTATTTAAAAAAATAGAGATGCTTTCTAGCTTGTGCGTCGGAACATTGATAATAGACCATCAACATGGTTAATATGGCGTTATATCAAAGGCGAGAGGTGAAAAAAGCCTTGTTATGCCACGTAAAAGCATATCGATAGTCATCTTCGCATGCTTATTGTTGGGATCACTGATTCCTTTGCTTGCATCGAGCCAGACACCAGCTCAAGAGGCGGTATCGATGCAGTCCTCTATATCGTATCAAGAGGCAATATCGATGCAGTCCTCCATATCGTATCAAGAGACTGCGGAGATGGAGGAAAGGATCGAGATAGATATTCCGGTGAGGGGGACTTTCCATTGCGCCGACCCCTTCATCGAAGGTAGACCGGAAGGAGGTTCCGACGTCGAGGGACCGGCGATTGTGGACTTGAGAATGAACGGCATATATGCCGATACGATGTTGAAGATGAAATATTCGGGCTCGGTCTGCATAGAGGCGTTCTGGGACGACAACCCCCCGGACTATCGTGACGCCTCCACCGAGGAAGTGGTGGGCCTGTTCAGCAATGATTCCTCGATCGAATCGATTTCCGTCCGGAACAGGGTTCCCGGAGCCATCAATTTCGGGGAGCCGCACTACACACGTACCACCTTTTTTGGAGGAATGATTACCGACATCCCCGAGGACTTTCTGGTGATCAAGGACAAGGAAGTGAAGGTGCCTAACGGGGCTAGGTTCCTCTTCCTTTGCCTTCGGGACTCATACTACCCTGACAACCTGGGGTCCATTACATTGCAGATCTCTTACTGGAACCTGGACACCGACGGTGACAGCCTCTACGATTCCTGGGAGAAGGAGGGCATCGATTTCGATGGGGACGGTACGATCGATCTGGACTTGCCCGCGCTAGGTGCCGATTGGGAGCATAAGGACATCTTTGTAGAGGCGGATTACCTGGCCGGAAACAGGCCTGACACTGAAGCCTTGGAGGATGTGAAGGATGCCTTCGCCAATGCACTGGTCTCCAATCCCGATAATATGAAGGGGATCAACCTGCACGTCCTGCTCGACGAGAGCGCCCCCTGGACGGAAACCATCAGTTTCGCTGAGTACTACGCCCTGAAGAACACATTTTTTGGGACGGAAGAGGAGCGGCTGAACATCAACACGATCCAGGCGAAGAAGATGGTCTATCGCTATTGCCTCTTCGCGAACAAATTATCAATTAATGGCATCGACCCCGAGTGCCCTGGAGTCGCCGAGGGCTACGTTTGCGACGATTTCATATTGGCCTTCGGGGCGATATATGATGGTGTAGGTACGCGTGAAGATCAAGCAGCCATCTTCATGCACGAGCTGGGGCACACACTTGGCTTACATCATGGCGGAGATGTTGACGTAAATTTCAAACCCAACTATCTGAGCATTATGAACTACGCCTTTGAATTCGACCGATGGGTGCCGACCAGACCGTTGGACTATTCGTACGGAAAATGCATCGATATAGATGAATCCAACCTCGATGAATTTAAGGGGATCGGCCAAGCTAAGGCGACGGTCTGGGAAGGACCTAACAACACCATATTAACGGACCCTTCTGGAATGACAATCGATTGGGAATATAACGGCTGGATAGACAATTATTCCGTTAAAATGAACGTGAATAATTATACTAGTGAAGGTTTTCCTAGCCCGCCTGGCGAAACATTGAGGGACTTCAACGATTGGGAGAATCTTATCTATAAGTTCCGTGGCACACCCCTCTCAGCGGCGAGCGCCTTCTTTGATGACTACCACATCGAGCTGACGACGGACCAGATCGCCCAGATGGAAGAGGAGGCGGCGAACATAATCGAAGTCGATTCCCCTACTATCCAGGACTCAAATGCTGCTTTATCAACAGAGATCGTCCTTGGGGTAATGGCTGTTGCCGCAATAGCAATCGTGGTGGCGGTCTTCTTTTTTATGCGGAGGAAGAAGATATAATCTTCGTTCCTCACCATTTTCTTGATGTTGAGATGCCGTTAGTGACGGGTTCAACCGGATCTGCTCCCAACAGAGTAAAGGGAGATATGTCCTGACAATTTTCAACTACTCTTGTTCGAGGGTATGAAATGCAAGGTGAATCCCGGATTCTGTTCTTCTTTATTCGGAAATAATTGCACTATGGCACAATTGAGTTCACTAGACAAACAGCCCCAATGAGCAACAGGATGTAATGGTCAATGGTACTGGGAGATGCTGCGACTGTTATCATAGTAACAGCGATAGCAATATTCGTCATCGTAGCAGGGAGAGATAAGAAAGGTGTTTGATTTACTTACTAAACAGCGTGGGAATGCCGTGAGTACCATAATCGTTAATTAAGAAAATGGTCTGGATACGCTTGATGGTGCGGGGGTTGGGATTTGAACCCAAGGACCACTAAGGACTAGGCCCTCAACCTAGCGCCGTTGGCCAAGCTTGGCTACCCCCGCGGGCTTTTTTGGGAATGTAGGATGCGGTTATTAACCTTTGCATGAGCGCCTGGTCCGCCTTTGTGCGAACTGGACCATGAGCTTGCGTTAACAGCCGTTTCAACTTGTTTAAATAGGGGATTTTCATAGGTAACATCGTCGGGAGAGGGAGAGCGACTGACGGTAGGGCCTCCGGGCCCAGCTGAGGAAGGTCCCTCCTCCATGAGAAAGGTGGACCGCGAAAGTGGTTTGGCGAGAGCCAAGGCAAGGGCACAGAAACGGCACAGCCCCGGGGTAGTATGAATCGCTAGACGAGGACGTTCCCCGGGGACCTGGTGAAACGGCGACCCCCCACCGGAGCAAGCCCAAACAGCCGGAATGACAGCTCAGGACCGGCGGGTAGGGCGCGCAGTTGAATGTCGCCTGAAACAGAAGGGGGCCTACTACCCTCACCCGACACCTGGCCCGTTCTTTCAGCGGTATTTTTCCATTTTTTACGCTGTTCCCTCAGGTCACCTTGACCTACTCACATCTGCTGGTAATCTCGAGGGGAAAAATGAACGACAAGGAAGGAAAGCTGGTCATGATAAAGGAGCGCGTACCTCTGCGTACCCACGAGATGCTAAGGAGGGAGCTACGCAAGGGGAGGAAGGCGCTGTACATATCCAAGAACTCGCCGAGACAGCTGGAGATGCAGTTCGACCAGGTCAAGGGCAACATGACCGCGTTCTGGCTGTCGCCCCGCCCGGAGGATGATTGCATCCCCCCGATGAACCTGGAGAACTTCGAGTCCAGGATCAAGGAGTTCCTGAAGGAGAACGAGTTCCCTATAGTGGTTCTCAACGGCGTAGATGTGCTGTACTCCTGGAACGGACTGCGCCCGGTCATCGAATCCTTGAAGAGGGCCCGGGGAGGCCTAGGAAACGCTGAGTTCTTCATCAGCCTGGACCCCAACGAGCAGAACCCCGGTTATGTGGGTGCCTTGGAACGCATATCCGACGAAGTGGTATGCACCTGAGGGGCGAAGGTAAAACCCCATCCTTTTTCAATCACCCTTTCTTTT
>DUJZ01000138.1 GCA_013329565.1 Methanomassiliicoccales archaeon | reverse complement strand
CACCGTCGGTGGAGATGGAGCGTCACACCAGACCATGGAGGACATCGCCCTGATGAACACCATACCCAATATGACGGTCATAGTTCCGGCGGACGGGCCGGAGACGTACAACGCCGTACTGGCCGTTGCCGAGCATCGCGGACCTGCCTACGTGCGCATGGGCAGGAGCGAGGTTCCGATCATCACCTCCAGAGATACTGAGTTCAAGATAGGAAGGGCCAGCATCCTTCGGGACGGTAGCGACGTGGCGCTCGTCGGCGTGGGCCAGATGGTCGCCCCGTGCCTGTTGGCCGCGGATGCTCTTAGAGCAAAGGGCATCAGCGCCAGGGTCATCAACCTAAGCACCATCAAGCCCTTGGACGTCGGCACATTGGAGAAGGCCGCCAGGGACTGCGGTTGCGTCGTCACCGCCGAAGAGCACAACATAGTGTCCGGCGTGGGAACGCTTGTCGCTGCGACTCTGGCCGAAAGATGCCCAACGCCCATGGAGCGGGTGGCCATGCAGGACGTGTTCGGACAGTCCGGGGAGAGCGACGAGCTCATGAGGGAGTACGGACTGAGCGAAAAGGAAGTTATAGCCGCCGCCATCAAGGTCACGGAGAGGAAGAAATGAAGATATTCATCGATACCGCCAACATAGAGCAGATCAAGGAGGTCAACTCCTGGGGGATCCTGGACGGGGTCACCACCAACCCCAGCCTCATCGCCAAGGAGAAGAAGGACTTCGCCACCATCGTCAACGAGATATGCGAGGTCGTGGACGGCCCGATCAGCGTGGAGGTCATCAGCCTGAAGGCTGACGGGATGTTCGCCGAGGGCATGAAGCTGGCGGCGGTCAACGAGAACATCGTGATCAAGGTACCGATGACCGAGGAGGGGCTGAAGGCCACCAAGCTGCTCTCCAACGAGGGCGTGGCGGTCAACATGACCTTGATCTTTTCGGCAAACCAGGCGCTTCTGGCGGCCAAGGCCGGAGCCCGCTACGTCTCTCCCTTCGTCGGGAGGCTGGACGACGTGGGGCAGGACGGCATGGCGCTGATCTCGGACATCATGGACATACTGGACAACTACGATTTCGACACCGAAGTTATCGTGGCAAGTGTCAGGGACCCCATCCACGTGACGGACGCCGCCCGAATGGGCGCGCATGTGGCCACCATCCCCTTCGACGTGCTCAAGAAGATGTTCAAGCATCCGCTGACCGACATCGGCATAGAGCGCTTCCTGAAGGACTGGGAGAAGGTCTCCAAGCAGTGACCGTAAGGCAAACCCCTTCCTGAACCTCATTTTTTAAGCCACGGCGATAACCTTGAAACATGCCACCTCGGATGGAAAAGGGATGAAGTGCGACGTGCTGGTGGTAGGCGGAGGTCCGACCGGATGCCTGGCCGCCGCCAGCATGGCCCACGAGCTTCAGGTAAAGGTCCTGGAGGAGCACGCTCGCGTAGGTGAGCCGGTGCAGTGCGCCGGGCTCGTCACGCCCAGGGTCGTGGAGATGGCCTCCGCTTCCGACGCCGTCCTGAACAAGATAGACGGAGCTTGCATACACTTCCCCGGCGGAAGGGTCATCGAGCTGCAGGGGAACGAGGTAAAGGCGGTCGTCGTGGACCGCGGGGAGTTCGACCGGCGCTGCGCCACGCTCGCGCAGAAGGCCGGGGCCGAAGTGCTTACCGGAAGCAAGGTCGGATCGGTGGAAAGGACCGCCGACGGTCTGCGCGCCCGTACGGCCGAGGGAGAGCTGGAATGCAGGGCGTTGCTGGCCGCCGACGGCTACCGTTCGGGCGTCGCCAGGTCCTTGGGGTTCGATCGAGCGAGGGACCTGGTGCGCGGATCGGAGGTCGATCTCCGCCTGAGGGTTGAGGACCAGCGCAAAGTGCGGGTTTTCCTTGGAAACGATGTAGCGCCGGGATTCTTCGCCTGGGCCATCCCCTGCGGGGACCTCACTCGGGTGGGGCTATGCGCGTCCCGTGAAAAAGGAACTCCACAGGATCATCTCACCCGGCTGCTTGAAGAACAGGGTTGGGCCGAGGCGGAGCGGGTGAGGACGTACTCGGGAGCGATACCTCTGGGCCACATCGCCCGGACGTTCGCGGACCGGATGCTGGTGGCCGGGGACGCCGCCGGCATGGCCAAGCCGATCAGCGGCGGCGGTCTGTTCACCGGCATGACCGCCGGAAAGCTGGCCGCGGATACGTTCCTGGAAGCTTTTCGCTCCGGGGACCTCTCCCAGAAGAAGCTCTCGATCTACGAAGAGAGATGGAAGGCGGTTTATGGCAAGGAGCTTCGCAACTCCTACCGGGTACGAAAGGTCTTCGTCCGCATGTGCGACCGGGACCTGGACAAGGCCGGCGCCCACCTGGACAGTGAAAAAGCGAAAGCGGTGCTGGCCACCGGGGACATCGATTTCCCCACGGCCCTCGCGCCGGGCCTGTTGAAGGCCTGCCCTTCGCTCCTGACCATAGCCCCTTTGCTGATATTCAGAATTCTGTGGAGGTGAGGCGTGATAGCGATAGCCGTCCCCAAGACAAGGGCCGATGAGGTGAAGGACCGGCTCAACCGCCGCCGTCAGCTGGACCTGGAATGGAGGCCAGGAAGGAAGGGCGATCTGGTCCTTCTTCCGCTGAAGGGCGATAATCCTTTCCCCGAGCTTCAAGTGGTGGAGGCCGATCTGTTTCCCCAGGACCGCCACCGCCCCCCGCAGGAGAGGATCGCCGAGCAGCTGGACATCCCGAACGAGCTGAAGACGCTGCTTCCGGAAAAATATGAGCGCCTAGGTCACGTCATAGTCCTCCGTCTTCCGGAGCCGCTGCTGCCCTTCCGCAGGGAGATCGCTGAAGCGTACGCCAAGGTCCTGAAGGCCAGGACGGTGCTTCTGGAGAAAGGGATGATCCGCGGCGTGGAGCGCCGGCCGGACGTGGAGCTGCTTTTCGGAGAGGAGACGGAGACCACCCACTCGGAATCCGGGATACTGTATCGTCTTGACCCGACCAGGGTCATGTTCTCTTCCGGCAACTTCGACGAGAAGCTGCGCATGGCCTCTCTGGATTGCCGGGGCGAGACGGTGGTCGACATGTTCGCCGGCATCGGCTACTTCACCATGCCCCTGGCCGCCAAGGCCGGAGCGGAGAAGGTCATCGCCTGCGAGATCAACCCGGAGGCCATACGATTCCTGAGGAAGAACATCGAACTGAACCGAGTGGCCGACAAGGTCACCGTCTTCGGGGGGGACAATCGCGACCTTCCCGGAGAAGGCCTCGCCGACCGGGTGGTCATGGGCTACGTTAACGTAACGTGGCAGTTCCTGCCCAAGGCCTTCTCCCTGGTCAAGAAAGGAGGGATGATCCATTATCAGGACACCTTTTCCATAGACCGGATACCGGGCGGTATCGTCGAGAACGTGCGCAATGGCAGCGGCGGACGGCCTTTCGAGATCGCCGGTATCAGGGAGGTCAAGTCCTACGCTCCGTCGATCTCCCACATGGTGGCCGACGTCAGGGTGCTCTGACCGCCGACTCCCCGGAGCCGGACTCCTGAAGCAGCCGGAGGAGCGCGTTGTGATAATCCTCCCCTCCCGCCCTGGTCATCTCCAGAGCGTGAGGTGCCAGATGCTCTCCGGACTCCCTCTCCTCCTTGCTGAACTGCCACTTGCGCTGCTGTCCTTCGCCGATGGCTTCCAGGAAGGCGTAGCATATCGCCCGTCGTAGATGGACCTTCTCCGTTCTTTCGACCAAACGGAGCATGGCCACCGTCCCGCCGGTGCGGTAGGAGCGGGCCAGACCGTCGACCAGCTGTCCCACTGGCCCTAGCTGGGAGTAGCGGGGGAAGCTCAGCAGGGCCTCCCTCTCCCTGACCAAACGAACAGCTTCGGCCAGCATCTGTCCGGGCGTCAGTTCTTTCATGGCCATGACGCTTTCCGCCGTAGCCTGGTCCGATACTGCGGCCAGCATCGCCCCGGCGTGGGGGTCCCACATCTCGCTGATGACCTTTCCGGCCTGGTTCTGGTCGGAGACTATCGGAACGTTGAGGGCGAGCACCGCGCGCAACGCCAGCTTCTCGGAGTCGCTCCCTTTGAGGGCGTTCAGGAAAGCCTCGCCGTCCCTTCCGTAGCATTCCTGGCCCAGGATGTACACCTGCCCGCGGGAGCGCATCCACTCCCCCTTGGCCTTGACGTGCTCAGCGATGAGGCCGGCGTCGTCCAGGTCCCCGTCCAGGTATCTCTTGATCAGAGCGGGTGGGGTGGCGAAATCACCCTGGCATTCCGGGCGGCCTCCGCCATAATGGTGCTCCACGCTCACCTTGATGTCGTCGTATGGATCGGGAGCGGCCACCCGGGCCATGAGATGCTGGGCGGTGTTGATGTCGGAAGCGCACTGCGCGCACACCCGGACCTCCTTGTTGGCCGATACCCACTTTACACGCACCGCCGGGTGATCGTGCCCGCAATTCCCCTCGATGGTTCGGTAAGGAAGATTGTCCAGCATCTCCCTGACGTACTCCTCGGGGGCCTTGGGCCCGGAGACGGAGGCGAACAATCCCTTCTCCGTGGAGTAGATGTGCAGACGGCCCTCGCGGGCCATGTCCCAGTATGCCAGGAGACGCAGGTCCGGGTCGTCGAAATGCTGCAATGCGATGAGCTTCTCCCTGTCCACCGTCCCGCGCATGGCGAAGGACACCGGACCGACCGGCAGATTGGCGGTGGTGAGGTAAGGCAGCTTCCCGGAGGCGGAGAGCGAGACGGCGGCCGCGTAGGCCCGGACGAACTGATCGCCCTTCCCGGCCAGCCTGATCAGCTTCTCCGCATCGTCACGATGGTCATGGACCTTGGAGAGGCTCTTCTCCAGATGGGCGAAGGGCGACTTCCGCACCTCCTCCAGCAGCTTCGGGACGACCAGCGAGGGATCGTCCGCCAGCCTCTGGGAATTGGCCAGCATCTCCTTCTCCATGTTCTTTGGCGTCTTCTTAATGCCACGAAAGCGGGCCCGGGAAGCCATGAACCTTCATCCCGTCACTCCCCATTAAATCATTCGCCGCCGCTAGTTAATTATGCCACCGCCGCCATTCATTATCAGACGAGGGATGGGTTGAACAGAGAATATGCCGAAGGGTACCTCAAAGGATACGAGGAGGGCATGCGCGAGGCCTTGGAGGAGCTCATCGCCATGACCTGCCGCAAGAGCTACACCAGTACGGAGATCCAGATACTGGCCAAGAACCAGAGGATCTCCATTCCCAAGAAGAGGGCGCTGAAGAAGGGGGAGCTGGAACTCGCGCTCGGCTCGAGCCTGGACGCCAAGGACGATCTATCCGTCGAACCGATCCAGGAGGCCGCCCCGGGCAAGACCTTGCTCATCAAGGGCGAGGGCAACCAGCAGGCCATGGCCGACTTCCGGGACCTGGTGAGGGCGGGCTGGGACGGGCTTTGCATATCCCGCACCTGCCCCAAGGACGTCAAGCAGTTCGTCGGCAGGGAATGTACGGTGCTCTGGCTGACCAAGGCCGACCCCATGGCCGGGGACCAGGACCGCGAGGAGTACCTTCTTCCCACGGAGACGGCGAAGATGCAGACCGTCATCCGGAACTTCCTGAGCAAGAACAAGGGAAGGCCGTCGGTGATCCTCCTGGATGGCATGACGTACATCATCACCAACACCGACTTCCGATCCTTCCTCAAGATAGCGCAGAAGTTGAAGGATGATGTGTACCAGGCGCGTTCGCTGCTCCTGCTACCTTACGAACCGAAGAACCTTCCGGAAAGCGAAGTGAACCTGCTCATCAACGAGATGGCCTAGGGCTTGCTGAGGAATATTTTGATGGACGACACGTTCAAGGGGCTTCCGTCCGCGCCCGGGAGCACTTCGGTGTTTATGCCGATATCGTCCAGCTTCACACCGCCCTTCGCACGGTCCACGGTTATCAACGCCACGTCCACCGCTTTGCTGATGGATCTCCCCCGGGCTTGGATGAGTACGCTGGAACCGTCCTCAACCAGTCTCTTCCCAGCCGCCAGTACGTAGTTCATAAGCGGCTTCTGGCCGACGTATATGACGTTGGTCGCGCTAGTGGTTATCTCCGTCGTTACCACCGTTGTACTAACAAGGAAGCCGGGGGTATTGACGGTTTTGGTACGGTCATCAAACTGACGTATGCGGTAATAAGTTCTAGGCCGCTGGAGGAGGGGAGATCAAACGGATCTCCATGGAGGATACTTTTACCTTCTCCCCGTTCTCGCCATCCAGTAACTCGGTTCGGATGTCTATCCCGTCGATACGGCATTCCTTCACGTAGCGGTCCTTCAGAATAAGCGCAACGTCCACCGCCTTGCTGATGGACATGCCACGGGCCTTGACGGTCAGCCCTCCCAGCTCCTCGAGCTTCGGGACCGCAGTGAGCACGTAGCTCATGATCGGCTTCTTGCCGATGAACATAACGTTCCCCTCGAACATTTCCCACCTTTGGGGATATTTAATTTAAGGCAACGTATTTTAAAGTTCGCATCGGATTTCCAAAGGCATCTAGGCTCTTCCGCCAAGGCGACCAACGGGAAAAAATATACCTAGGCTGAACGCAGATAGTGTGACTGGGACGTGTGGGCAGCCCTAGGTGGAAATTCTATGCCGGAAAAGGACAATAATCTGACCAGCGAGGAGATGGAGAGCATGGCCAAGGAGGCCATCACCATATGGTGGAGCACGGTGGTGAAGGCCGTGGTCATGAGCAGCAATTCCCCCGAGATGCGGAAGATACTTCACGCGTTCCTTTCTTCGGCGGTGACCGAGATGGTCAGGACGCAGGGGTCCAAGAGGACGCTGGAGCTCATGGGGCCGATCATGAGGAGCGGAGGCAAGAAGGCGGCGGTGCGGGCGCTCGAGGAGCACGAGATAGTGGACCGGGACGGCATCGCCATCTCATCGCTCATCGACCTCTGGGAGGGCGCCCTGGGAGTGCGCGGGGAGATAGTGGAGAAGAGCGAGATAGCCGTGGTCAAGGTGGCCAAGCAGTGCCCCTTCGCCAACCAGCCCCCGGAGCTGTGCTCCCTTTTCGGCAAGTTCGTGGACGGCTTCTGCGAAGTCATCAATCCCGAGTACGGCTGGTGCCAGACCCACAGGATGTCCGACGGCGACAAGGAGTGCCGCTGGGTCTGCAAGAAGGAGGATTGAGGCCGCAGGTGGAGAATAACGACAGGGTAGCCTCCGTATTCGAAGAGGTGGCCGACCTCCTGGAGCTCAAGGAGGACACCTTCTTCCAGGTGAGGGCGTACCGGCGGGTGGCCAAGGAGATAGCGTCGCTCACCGAGGACATCAAGGACCTCTACGTCCGGGGACATTTGGACCAGGTGCCTGGCGTCGGCAAGGCCATACATGACAAGATCGTCGAGATCGTACGTACCGGCGAGCTGCAGTACCTGAACGACCTCCGCAACGAGTTCCCGGCCGGACTGCTGCAGGTGATGCGGGTCCCGGACGTCGGACCGAAGACCGCCGGGCGTTTGTACAAGGAGCTGAAGGTGACCAACCTCCAGGACCTGAAAGCGGCCGCGGAGCAGCACCGCATCCGGATGCTGAAAGGTTTCGGAGAAAAGACCGAGGAGAACATCTTGAAAGGGATCCGTTATCTGGAATCCCGCCAGGGGCGCATGCTCCTCGGTTACGCCTACCCCCGGGGAAGAGCCCTGGAGGAGCACATGCGGGAACGTGGTTTCGACCTGGTGAGCCTGGGCGGAAGCTTGCGCCGCATGAAGGAGACCATCGGGGACATCGACATCCTGGTNNGGCAGTTCGGAGGCGGAGAGGGCCATGGACGCCTTCGTCTCCTATCCGCAGGCGGCGGAAGTGATGCTGCGAGGTGAAACGAAGACGTCGATACGCCTGCAGGACGGGGTGCAGGTGGACATGAGGGTGGTCAGTCCATCATCCTTCGGCGCCGCGCTCCAGTACTTCACCGGCTCCAAGG
>DUJZ01000155.1 GCA_013329565.1 Methanomassiliicoccales archaeon | reverse complement strand
CATGAGGGTCATCGACCACGCGGTGGCAACTGGGGACCACCTGGTGTGGGATGACATGCTCAACTATCCGAACGGAATGAGGAACCCCCGCCCGCCGCTTTACGACTGGTCAGTAGCGGTCGTCGGAATGCTCCTCAGCACGATCACCGGACTGGCGATAACTGACGCTGTCGGTCTTTCCCTGGTGTTCTCCACCGCGGTGTGGGGAGCGCTAACGGTCATCCCGGTCTACATGCTGGGCAGGGCGGCGTTCGGCCGCAAGGCCGGAATGCTGGGGGCGTTCATATTCGCCCTCATGGCCGGACATATCGAACGTACGGTCCTGTCCAATGCCGACCACGACGCCATGGTGCTGTTCTTCGTGGTGTTCTCGTTCTACTTCCTGCTGCGCTCGCTGCAATCCGTGAACGGGAGCCGCTGGGTATCGAAGTGGACGGACCCCAAGACCATATTGCCAGGTCTCAAGAGCTACCTGGGCACCAATCAGCAGTCGCTCATCTACGCCGCCCTGGGCGGTCTCTGCGTGGCGGCCGTCGGCCTCATATGGACCGGGTACACGTACCTGCTGATCGTGGTCTTCGTCTACTTCATCGTCCAGTTGCTGGTCGATCGTTTCCGCAACGCTGATTCCATGGGCGTGCTTTTATCCATAACCGTCTTCTTCGGGGTCGCCTTCCTGGTGATGGCTCCCGCCTACTTCAGCCTGAACCTGATCGTCACCTGGTTCGACACGCCTCTGTTCCTCTTCGCCATCGGCGTCGTGGGCGGACTGATGTTCGTGGTCACCCGCGATTACCCGTGGACCCTGGTGCTTCCAGTGTTCACCGTCATCCTCATTGCGGCCATGGCCTTGCTGTCCGTGTTCAACCCGGCCCTTCTGGAGACCATCCTCTCCGGTCAGGGTTACCTGGTGAAGAGCAAGCTGTATGACACCATCTCCGAGGCGCAGGCCCCGCTCTTCTCCAGCTTGGCCATGTCCTTCGGGATGGTGACCTTCTGGCTCGCGCTGATCGGCGTGGGCTATGCGGTGGTGAAGATACCCAAGAACCTCAGCCCATCGTTCATATTCGTGGTGGTCTGGGTGGCCATATCCATATACATGGCCTCCTCGGCCGCCAGGTTCGTCTTCAACGCCTCTCCGGCCTTCGCCGTCTCGGCCGGCTGGGTGCTCGGTCTCATCATTGACCGTCTCAGGTTCGACGAGATGATCCGGAGCCTGCGCACCGACCACGGCGGACTGTGGAAGACCGTCAGGGGTTCGGTCAAGATCCGGCACGTTCTGGGCGCGGTGTTCATCATCCTGATGATACTGGTGCCCAACGTGTGGTACGCCCTGGACGCCGGCATACCGTCCACCACCAAGACCGATTACGACGCCCAGATCTACAACGCCATGCCCGACCTCCTCCGGCCGGACGATTACGACCTGGAGAACGGGACGTTGTGGTATCTGGGCGCCTTCTCGTACGGGCTGACCCTTCCCAATCAGTACTGGCCTTCGGCCTGGAAGTGGTTCGCCGCCCAGGACGCCGATACCGTTTCCGCTCTGGACCGCCCGGCCTTCGTGTCCTGGTGGGACTACGGGTTCGAAGCGATCCAGCAAGGGGCACACCCGGCTGTCGCCGACAACTTCCAGAACGGATACCACTTCGCCGGTACCATGCTCATGACCCAGACCGAGGAAGGGGCCATCGCCCTGTTCATCGTCCGCTGCCTGGAGGCCGACATCTATTCCAACACTCCCGAAGGGCAAGCCGCCCTGAGCAGGATGGCCGAGTACGGTGTGGACACCGTCCGCTTCAAGGACATCATGACCAACCCGGCCAACTACGTGGACGAGGTCCGGAACAACCCCCTGGTATACGGAGAGTTGGACGACGACCTGAGCGCCGAGAACGCCAAGTACGTGGCGGCCAGGCAGGTCCTCACCGCTGTCAGCAAGGACCAGCTGGTCTCCCTGTACAACGATGTGCGGGAGATCACCGGCAATGACATCGGCTACGTGTCCGTGGACAGCAGGCTGTTCCCGTTCACCGCCACCTCCTACAACATCTTCTACGCCCCGGCGAAGCTTTCGGACCAGCGCGTCGACGGTAACAACATTCCTTACGACTACTACACCATCTACGCCGTTGACGTCTATGGGAATCAGATCCCCCTGGACGAGGTCACCGCCTCCGATTACATAACCAGCTATGAGATAGTGTACACCGAGGCGTTCTACGACACCATGCTCTACCGGGCGTTCATGGGCTATGGTCCCAGCGATGTTGGCGAATCAGAGCAGGGCCTGCCGGGCATCTCTGGAAGCTTGCAGGGCCTCCCGTCCATGCAGGGCTGGAACATGAGCAACTTCCGCATGGTGTACCGTACGGCGTACTACAACCCCTTCCCCAGCCAGGACGTTGCCAACCACACTGACGCCTGGCGCGCGGTCTCGTACGACGAGGCGATCAGCATGTACAACCGGATACAGTCCGGCGAGCTGATCGGCACGGTCGACCTTTCGTCCTCCAGCCTGTACTCCGGGGCCACCTTCCTGCAGTACTACGACGGAGCGATCGTCGAGGGCACGGCGGTAACCGACGCCGGAAGGCCCATGGCCGGGATATGGGTAACCGTTCTCGATGAGTACGGAATACCCCACCAGGTGGTCAAGACCGACCCGGACGGACGGTACAGCGTCATCGTCCCCTTCGGAGACGTGACCCTGGTGTATTCCTACGGCGACCTGGACCCCCGCATGCTGTACGGGACGCAGCTGCACGCCGAGAGCCTGGAAATAACCTACGATCAGGCCATGCGCGTGGAGGCCGACGTGGACAAGGATGACCAGCTGGACTACCTTATCGACCTGGACGTCGTGGTGTCCGCCGGCTCCCTGACCGGACAGGTCTTCCTCGACAACGACGGCAACGGCAAGTACTCCGCAGCGACGGACGAAGCGCTGGTCGGAGCGACCGTGATATTCGAGAACACCACCAACGGATTCCGGGCCGAGGCGACGTCCACCGCCGATGGGTACGATATAGCGGGCATAAGTCCGATGTACGGGGCCATCTGGGTGGAGTACGAGGGACATGTGTTCGGAACTGCCAG
>DUJZ01000159.1 GCA_013329565.1 Methanomassiliicoccales archaeon | reverse complement strand
CACAACGACTTCGGCATGGCTACCGCTAACGCCTTAGCGGGAATGCAGGCCGGAGCGAAGTTCGTCAGCACTACCGTCATGGGCATAGGCGAGCGCACCGGGAACACCCCTCTGGAGGAGATAGTCATGGCCGCCAAGCACCTGCTGCACATGGACGTGAACTACCGTACAGATCGTTTCCGTGAGGTGGCCGAATACGTCGCCAAGGCGTCCGCCAGGGAGATCCCGGGCTGGAAGCCGATAATCGGGACGAACTGCTTCGCGCATGAAGCGGGGATTCATACCGACGGGGTGATCAAGTACCTCAGCAACTACGAACCCTATACGCCGGAGGAGGTCGGCCTCACCAGGAAGATCGTCATCGGGAAGCATTCCGGACGGCACACCATAAAGCAGATGCTGGCCCTCAGGGGCATAGAGGTGGACGACGGGCTGGCGCAGAAGATCCTGGACCAGGTGCGGGCGAACTCCATCGCTCTGAAGCGTTCGTTGTCGGAGAACGAGCTGATCTACATCTACCAGGACTTCCAGGTAGGGGACAACCAGGTGATGCGCTCCGGTTGAGCTTTCACTCCTCGTCCTTTATCTCCTCGATCACCAGGTCGCAGCAGCCCTTCTTCTTTTTCTCTTTCTTTTTTAAGATAGCCATTCTCTCTCGCTCTCCTTGTCAGACGATGATATCGATCAGGTACCCGGCCATAATGGCCACGGTCAGTATGGTCGCCAGGAAGGCGATCACCAGCTTCCGCTTGAATATCCCCGCCAGCATGCTCACCTCGGGGATGCTCGCGCCCGCCCCGCCGATCAGCAGGGCGATCACCGTTCCCACACCCATGCCCTTGTCCAGGAGCGCCACCCCGATGGGTATGATGGTCTCCGCCCTGATGTAGAGAGGTATGCCGATAACGGCGGCCACGGGGACCGAGAGGGGATCTCCGGGCCCGGCGACGGACACTATCAATTGGTCAGGCAGCAGGCCGTAGATGACCGCTCCGATGCTGACCCCTATGAGCAGGTAGACGAACATGCCCTTGAAGGTGCTGAAGGCGAACCTCCAGGCCTTCTTGTACTTGGGGCCGTCATCATCCTCTTCCTCGTGCCCTCCGGTGACCCGCACCCTCTTGACCTCCTTGGCCAGTCCGAGCCTGCTCCACAGCATGCCCGAGAACACCGCCAGCACGAAGGCTATGGCCCAGTAGGCCAGGGCGACCTGCCAACCCATGAAGGCCACCATCATCCCCAGTATGATGGGGTTCAGCAGGGGCGAGGCTATCAGGAAGGACATGGTGGCCCCGAAAGGGGCGCCAGCGTTCAGGAAGCCCATGGTGAGCGGTATGGTGGAGCAGGAGCAGAACGGGGTGATGGAGCCGAAAGCGGCTCCCACGACATTGCCCAGAGCTCCTTCCCCGCCCATGGCCTTCCTGATCCTCTCGGGCGGTACGTACTCGAGCATCAGCCCGACCAGGAAGCTTATGCCCAGGAACAGTATGACCAGTTCCAGGGTTATGGTCACGAAGAACTCGAGGGTCTGCTCCAGGCTGTTGACCATCTCCAAGGTATCGCCCTCAAATCTATTTCTACGGTTATCGAAATAGCTTTGGCGATATATCAAATGTGCGGCGGCTCGAGAGGACGAAGGGACCGCTACGGTTCCATCCAGCCCTTCAATGCCTTCCGTCCTTTATCGGTGATGCCGTATATCCTCCAGTTCTTCTCCGGGCGGCTGGTGACCAGACCGGCCTCTTCCAGCAGGTCCAAATGATAGGACAGGGTGGAATCGCCCACCTTCAGGAACTCCTTCAGAACGCAGGGGCACATCTCGCAGGAGGCCACCGACCAGAGGATCGTGAGCCGCGTGGTATTGGAGAGGGCCTTGCACACCTTGGCCTGATAGGCGATCTCCTCCCCGGAAGGGATGGAACGTTGCAGGTTCCCCAGTCCGCCGACCCCCTCGATGGCTTCGGCGACATACATCGGCAACCGGTCCCCATCGCACCTGCACTTCCGCTTCCCCTTCATGCTACTGGATATGACACATCCGTGTAATTATGGTTCCCTTTCATCATCCGCAGATGCCCAAACGTCCTTGAAAAAAACCTCTGAGAATCATTAAGGTCACAGTATAATATTAACGATCAAGGTGTAATGCAATGGACGANNTCCGCAAGGCGATCTCGCTGGCGACGAAGATAAGCGGGGTCGGGGACCAGCGGATGACCGATTTCGTCGAGAACGTCCTGAGGACGGGGGAAGAAGGTAAGTAGTTTTTCAAGAGTTCCCGATTACCGACATCTCCGCCGGCATGCTCTTAGCTCGACAGATCCCTTCACCTATCGATCGACCTCGATTTCCGTTGAGACGATCTCCTTCCTGATGCTTTCCAGCTCCTTATGGGTCCTGCCAATGGACCCTTCGATATCCTCCGGCATGATCATGAGAGGCAGGTTGTCATCACGGTGATCGTAACCCAATTTGGAAAGATCGTTGTCAACGATGTTCTCCGAACAACTTTCGTATGTGTCCAGTGCGAACCTGACCTTACTGAGCATCCCGTCCTTATGCTCTGGAACCGTATAACCCAACGTCCAGCTCATGTGGTACAGGTCCAAGGGATCGCGGGGTTTGTACACCTTCCTGGTCATCATGGCCCTGCATTTTTCTATAAAGATCTCCCGGCGATCATGACAGGTTAGCTCCACCGGTGTCGTATAGGTTTGATATCGTTCCTCATACAATGGCTCGAGCTGATGGAGGTCAGCGCCTCCTAGGTAGGTTCCCAGTACTTTTTCTTGGTAAGGATGGACCTTGGCATCGTAGAAATTCACCTCTATCTTTACAGATGCCCTCATCCTGTCCAAAGCAGAGATATAGGATGGACGGTCACCATCTTGCCCCCGCTGCTGATATGAACGTCCTTTCCACACTTTTCACCAGAAAATGACATGCCGATCCGGTCAGTAATTTTTTTCAAATGGCCGATCACGTTCTCAACTTCCCTGGCGCAAAGATCGTTCCTCTTGCTCGGGGTCACCGATGACCATTGACCTTGATCAGCCCAGGTGAGATCGATGTCTTCCGAGGATCGATAGTATCCGGGATACGCCTTGACCAAGCAGGTGCCGCCTTTGAACACTAGATCACCTCGGAGATACTGGTCCTTGGAGATCTCCAGCAGTAATGCGTGAAGATGATAATCCTTCTCAATGACGTCGGTCCTTCTGGCTCCGCCGATCCTGCCGATGTCCCTGAAGAACCGATCCATTGATCATCGCCTCCCTGAACTTCGGAGGATAGGACGAAAGGTATTCAACGATCTTCTTTCGGTCCAGTTGTTCCTCGAACTCGATAAGCGGGGCGAGAACCTGTTTCAGGTCCTCCTTATCGATGTAGTTCCTGTACGCCAGGTCCAATACCGTTCTCTCCTTGTCCGAAATGTATAAAACACAACCGTGGTCCGTTATCCTCTTCATCTTCCATTCGGCCGGTGGGTCCGTCATCGCCCACTTTCTGAAAACGAACTTGGAATCAAGGATCCCGATGGCCTTCGTGGTTCTGAAAGAATCAGTGATGGCGCTGTCCACCGTGTAGAATTCATGGGTCATCAAGTTCATCTTCAAAGCCGTCTCCAGTCCAAAGTACCAATTCTTGACGCCCTTTATCCGCAACGCTTCGGATATCATCTCGAAGATGGAATATTTGAAGAAGTTCCCCTCTACCTCCTCAGGGCTCTTGACATAGAATATGCCCCTCAGGATCCTGAAGATATATCCGTGCTCCTGCAAATAGCGCAGACTCCTCCGTTCATCCTTTCCGAACTTACTAGCTATCCTCATCACATCCTCGGACGTGACTACCTTGTACCCTTCAATTAGGAGCCTTTTCCATATCGAGGTGGCTGTAGGCAATGTCATAATAACCTATTATTTGGGATATTATGACTCATTATCTACTAGATGCTTTCCACTATCACAAGAAGTATCTCCTTCATGAAGTGACATGTCGAATGGAGATCGTCCGACGAGGCAATCTTGAACTTTCTGATGCGATTTCCGTATATTCAGGCGTTCAAAGAAATCCCTGTTCCAAGGTAAGAAGTGATGTATTCAAATGTGTTTCAGGTCTTATCGGTAAAATTCAAGTTCTAGTAGTACACTTAACAATACGTTAGTATATAAGTTACTACAACTGTATACAATTAGCAGGTGATATGATGGATCCCCCGGAGCAAAAATACAAGACGGTCAGGTTGAGGGAGGAGGATTACAACAAGCTGAAGGAGGTCCAGTCCTACCTGGTTCGA
The DNA here is from genome assembly GCA_013329565.1 of Methanomassiliicoccales archaeon. GTDB lineage: Archaea > Thermoplasmatota > Thermoplasmata > Methanomassiliicoccales > UBA472 > UBA472 > UBA472 sp8940u. Next base: position 5,261 of record DUJZ01000159.1, on the reverse strand, counting down.
AAAGGCACGGATGCTTTGGATTGGGAGGAGCTGCAACGGCAGAACATTGTTGATGTCCCAGACAAAAGCGATAGCGAATCCGAGGGGGCGCTGACCATGGGTTTCATCCTTGGGCTGAGCACGGCGGCACTGGCATACCTTCTCTGGAAGAGCTCTCAGAACAAATGAGCGACACCTTTGTTTCAGGGGGAGCGTCGCCGCTTCCAGTTAGCTGATCGGGGGGAAGAGATCATTGGCGCATGGCGCCGTTGATGGCTATCTCCGCGATGTCCACGGCGTACATGGTGGACCGTATGATGGAGTCCATGACCATGTTGATGATGATGGCCTCCCGGCTGTCCTTGGCCCGATTGCCCTGACCGAGCTTCTCGCAGCGCTTGACGACGTCCCTTCCCTCGTCGATGACATCGTTCGCCTCCGGGATGTCCTTGCGAAAGAGCGAGTCCATTCCTTTCTCCAGCACTCGCATGGACTCCGCGCTCAGCTTCCTGATCTCGGCAGCGTTGGGAATCTTGTCCGCGTCCTCCGCGCTCAGCAGGGCGTTCCTGGCGATGCGCACCGCGTGATCCCCGATGCGCTCTATGCCACGGGCCACCAGCATCAGGTCGTTCGATTGGAAGATGTCCAGGCCCATGCGGTCCCCGAGCCGGCGGTCCCTGGCTATGAGGGTGTTCTGCTTCACCGCCATCCAGTAAAGGCGGTCCACGTCCGTGTCCCGGTCTATGACGTCCTCCGCCAATCCTTTGTCCTCCTCGCATAACGCTTCGATAGCATCGGCGTGCATGCTTCGTGCGATGAGATGCATGCGGCGGACGCACTTCTCCTGTGGCAGCTCGATAGGGTCGGACAGGTCGTGCATTATCACGCTGTTGGCTGTTTCTTCCACGACCTCCGGTCCGATAGCCAAACGGGAGAACTCCCGTATGGCGCTCTTGGCCTCCGGCTCCATGCGGTCCTTGGATCGGACCTCTATGACGTTGTAACCGACGAGATAGGCGCCGATCAATTTGCGGGTAAGGTGCTCTGCGCTTTCATCACCGTCCGTCCAGATCTCCTTCTTGAACGTCTCCTTGCGACGGTCCATGTTAGTGTCCAGTAGTATCGTTCCATCAAGCTGGACGGCCATGGAGACCTGATCGCCAGCTTTGAGCCCGGAAGAGTCCACCCAGTTCTTCGGCAGCGATACGGTCAACGTGGACGCCCCGGTCTTCTGCACCCGGCGGACCTCGGTGTTCATGGTGGTATCCCGTTTCACAAACGTACTTAAGTGATTATTGTATATACAAAACTTACTAGAAATATAAAAAATTCTTATTAATACATTTACTATATACAAAATACAAGAATATATTCTATTTTGCATATGTATATAAATGGCGCCCTTGGTAGCACGCCCCGAAGAAAATGCACAAAGAGCTAGCCGGGACAGGAAGGGACTCAGGCGTCAGACGCCAACTCGATCCTCCATTGTTCGTCCTGCGTGACTGGACCGCAGCTCCTTGTTCTTTCTTTACAACTCAATGGTGAAAAGAATGGAGAACAAGATGAAGTACCTGGTCATCGGCGTCGTAGCCATAATCATAGTGGCCGCGGTCGGTGTGTTCCTCTTCCAGGACAATGATGACGACAACGATGAAGGTGGCGTCATCGTGCAGAAGGGGTCCGATACGTTGCTTGAGCTCTGCCAGATCTGGGCAGAGGAATACATGGCCGAGAACCCGGCCGTTGAGGTCGAGGTCTCCGGAGGCGGAAGCAGCACCGGCATCACCGCCCTGATAAACGGACAGGTGGATGTCGCCCAAGCGTCCCGCCAGATAAAGGCCAGCGAGATCGAGAGCGCCCAGGCCGCCGGGTTCACCCCGGTGGAGTTCAAGGTGGCCATCGACGGCATAGCGATCATCGTCCACACCTCGAACGATGTCGGCGTCCTGACGGTCGAGCAGCTGCGCGGCATCTATAACGGAACGTACACCAACTGGAACCAGGTGGGCGGGGCCGACGAGGACATCACCCTCTACGGCCGCCAGTCCACGTCCGGAACCTACGAGTACTTCTGGGAGCACGTCCTGCAGAAGGAGAACTACAGCCAGGACATGAACATGCTCTCCGGCAACTCCGCCATAGTGGCGGCAGTGCAGGGCGACGCGGGCGGTGTCGGCTACGTCGGAATAGGCTACGCCGATGCCTCCGGGATAAACGTCCTGGACCTCAAGGCGGACGCGGAGTCCGAGGCCTTCGCCCCGACCGACGAGTCGGCGGTCAAGAGCGGAAAGTACGACCTTTCCCGTTACCTGTACCTTTACACCAAGGGCACCCCGACCGGCATCGTGAAGGACTACCTGCGCTGGATCGTCAACTTCGACGACGGCCAGAGCCTGGTCGGCGAGATCGGCTTCTACGAGATATCCCAGAACGCCTACGAGGACAACCTGGTCAAAATGGGGGTCACCCCCGCCTCGGTCACCCTGACCCAGAAGGGCTCGGACACCATGCTCGAGCTGTGCCAGATATTCTCCGAGGACTTCCATGAGGAGTTCCCGTGGATCACCGTGGAGATAACCGGTGGCGGCAGCGGAACAGGCATCAGCGCCCTCGTCAACGGGCAGGTCGACCTGGCCCAGGCCTCCCGGTCCATAAAGGCCAGCGAGATCGCCGCGGCCAACGCGAACGGGGTGTACCCGGTGGAGTTCAAGGTGGCCATCGACGGGATCGCCGTCATCACCAACGACGACAACGGCGTAACCAACCTCACCAAGGAGCAGCTGCAGGGCATCTACAACGGCACGTACACCAACTGGAACCAGGTCGGCGGCGCCGACCTGGACATAACCCTGTACGGGCGCCAGTCCTCCTCCGGCACCTACGTGTACTTCCAGGAGGAGATCCTGGACAACGAGAACTACAGCCAGGACATGAACATGCTGACCGGCAACTCGGCCATCGTGAACGCGGTCCAGGGCGACGCGGGCGGGATCGGTTACATCGGAATAGGCTACGCCAGCGCGAGCGGGATCAAGGTGCTCGACCTGAGGGAGACGGAGGCCGACCCGACCTTCAGCCCCCTGGACGAGGAGGCCGTGCTCAGCGGCGACTACATGCTGTCGAGGTACCTGTACATCTACACCGATGGCACCCCGACGGACCAGGTAAGCCGCTGGATGTCCTGGATCCTGAGCAGCGATGGTGGGCAGAGCGTGGTGACCGAGATCGGCTTCTACCCCCTCCCCCAGGCTGTGATCGAGCAGGAGATGGCCAAGCTGGGCTGATCGAAACCTTTTCCTCAACCCTTTAACCAAACCCCATCAAACCTTTTTCAAAACCCCAGAGGAGCGTAGGTAGAGTGGCGTTGAAGTTGAGAAGGGAAGGAGGACGGCGGCTCCGCAAGAACAAACATCTGCCTCCCCGGGAGAAGGCGATCCAGCTTGCGTTAACCGTCGCCACCTGGTCCTCCGTCGTCGCGTTGGCAGCGGTGTTCGGAGAACTGCTTTTGGGAGCGCTGCCGGCCTTCACGTCCATCAACATAATAGATTTCTTCACCGGGACGGTGTGGAATCCCGCCCATCCGATGTACCCGCTGTACGGTATCGTACCGCTCTTCGTCGGCACCATGATGGTATCCTTCGGCGCGGCGCTCATTGCCATCCCGATCGGACTGGGGTGCTCCATCTGGCTGGCGGAGCTCGCGGGTCCCCGGGTGAAAGCCATATTCAAGCCGGCCATCGAGATACTGGCCGGAATTCCGTCCGTCATCTTCGGTTTCTTCGCTCTTGTAATACTATCCGAATGGATCGCGGTCGTGTTCGACCCGGTCACCAAGCTGAACGCCCTGAACGGGGCGATCATGCTGGCCGTCATGATGATCCCTATAATGGTCACCGTGGCCGAGGACGCCATGAACGCCGTGCCCCGCAGCCTCCGCGAGGCGTCCCTGGCGCTGGGCGCCACCAGATGGGAAACGATTCGCCACGTGGTGGTCCCCGCCTCCATATCCGGGGTCGTGGCGGCCATCGTGCTCGCCTTCGGCAGGGCGGTCGGAGAGACGATGACGGTGCTCATGGCCACCGGGAACGCCACCCAGCTGCATTTCGACTTCCTGCGTTCCGTTCAGACGATGACCGCCGCCATCGCCATCGACTTCGGCGAGGTGGAGTTCGGTTCCGAACACTACCACGTGCTGTTCCTGGTCGGGCTGGTCCTGTTCGTGATAACCTTCGTCATCAACTTCCTGGCCGAATGGGTGACCCATCGCTATAAGGAGGACTACTGATGATGCTCAACCGGAAAGCGACCGAAATAGCGGTCTTCAGCATGTTCCGGGGCTGCGCCCTGTTGGTCGTCCTGGCCCTGATAGTGCTGGTGGGATACATCGCCACCGGAGGTCTCGAACGGTTGAGCGTCGAATTTCTTACGGAGATGCCCCGCCGCGCCAACACCGAGGGCGGAATACTTCCCGCGATCGTGGGCACGTTCTACCTGATGCTGATCGTTCTGGCGATATCCGTCCCCATCGGCGTGATGTCCGCCATTTACCTGGTGGAGTACGAGCAGAGCTCCTGGATGGGCCGGGTGTTCAAGCTGGCCGTCTACAATCTTGCGGGAGTCCCTTCAATAGTCTACGGGCTGCTCGGCCTGGGAATATTCGTGGCCTATCTGGGGTTGGGCTTCTCCCTGATCTCCGCCGGCCTCACGCTCAGCATAATGACCCTTCCACTGATGATATCCTCCGCCAGGGAGGCCATCGCCGCGGTGCCGAGCACGGTGCGGGAAGCGTCATATGCGCTAGGCGCAACCAAATGGCAGACCATCTGGCATCACGTTCTTCCGTATGCCTTGCCGGGAATATTCACCGGCATAATCCTCTCCGTGTCCCGGGCCGCCGGCGAAACGGCTCCGCTGATGCTCACTGGCGTAGCGATGTCCCTGCAGCGTCTGCCGGACAGCTTCTTCGACAGCTTCATGGCCCTTCCCTATCACGTGTTCTACATGGCGACCCAATCGTCCGACCTGCTGGCCACCCGCCCGATCCAATACGCGACAGCACTGGTGCTTCTGCTGCTGGTGCTTGGGATGAACTTGATAGCCATAGTCCTGAGGAAAAGATACCGCGACAAGTACAGGTGGTAAAATTGAACACAGCTATCCATATCGACGATCTTCACGTATACTTCGACAAGAACCACGCCCTCAATGGCGTGAGCATGGACATCGAGATGAACCAGGTCACCGCCATCATCGGGCCGTCCGGCTGCGGCAAGTCCACG
>DUJZ01000081.1 GCA_013329565.1 Methanomassiliicoccales archaeon | reverse complement strand
CGGGGAGGAGATGCTGTACGGTACGTTCGAGATGAACAGGTCGAACTGCGGCGGGTCCGTTTCCAGAAAGTCCCCCTGGATCACGTCCATCTGCGGGAACGAATCGCGGAGGTAGCGCACCGCCCCCTCCTCTATCTCGATGGCGGTGAGCTTGGAGGTGCGTTCCAGCAGAGCGGCGGTCAGAATGCCGAAGCCGGGGCCGACCTCCAGGACGCGGTCGTTCTCGGTCATCCCCAGGTGCTCCACTTCCCTTTCGGCGACGCGGCGGTCGATGAGGTAGTTCTGTCCCCGGGACTTCGAAGGCCGTACGCCGTACCGTTCCAGAAGGGAGCGCAGCTCCCCGATGCTTATCATCTCAGCGGGAGACGAAGACGCGGTACTTCTGGGTGTTGTCGGCCAGCTCGAGCTCGATGCGCTTGGCCACGACCTTCTCGGGGTGCTTGAACGTCGGCAGCCGGGTGGCGATGTCGGCGAAGGACTTGAACGGGCCCTTCTTCCGCTCGTCCAGGATCGCCAGCATGGTCTTCTTTCCCAGACCGGGCAGCAGCTCCAGCACGTGGTAGCGGGTGGTGATCGCCTCCGACTCGTTGAAGAACTTGACGTAGTGCTGCTCGTTCTCCCTCACCACCTCCAGGATGACGAAGGGGAGCTCGTTCTGGGAGCCGGCGTTCAGCTCCTCGAAGCCCACCCGGCGCTTGACGTGAAGGATCTTGTCGCGCTTGTCCATGTCCTTGCCGATGTAGACGACATCGCCGGGGGAGATGATCTCGCCCGGCTTCGGCACCAGCTCGAACAGCTTAAGCTCGGTGCTTCCCAGGGCGTACGCTACCGGTTCCTTCCTGAATCCTCTCTCCGTAGGCAGTCCCTGCGGTAGATAATCTAAAATGTGGGCGTAGTCCTCCAAAGCAACACCAGCCTAAAGGTATTCGTTCACCAGTTTAATAATCTGCTCGCCCTGCTTCTTGTCGAGAACCCGCCTCTCCTTCTGGAATATGAGGCGGACGTCGTCGAAGTGGGTGGGCATGAGATCGGTGATCTTGACCGCCACTGCCTCAGCGTTGTTGAGGTCGCCGACGAACTCCAGTTCGAGCAGCTTCCCCTTCAGCTCCCTGGCCTGCTCGGCGTTCTGCTTGGCGGTTCTGGCGTGCTCCAAGGCCAGCTTCTGCTCGGGGGTGAACTCCCGGGACTCCGCTTCAGCCTCCAGCATCTCCTTTACCTCGGCCAGGGTGACGTAGCGATCCTTTGTCATCAAGCTCACCGTCAGTTCTTTACCTTGCGCATGTGCTCGGGCCGGGAAATGACGGTCTTGTACTTGTCGCCGTCCCTGACGGACAGCACATAGGCGCGTCCCTGGGCGGCCTTGACCGTCCCGGTCTTGCCGTGGAAGCGTATGTGCGGTGCGCCCTTAACAATGCTGGGGTCCAGGTGAATGTGGGCCTGCTCCCCTACGTCGAACTGGACGAACTCGTGGGTGATGGGGGAAAGTCCACGGGCCCTGGGGCTCCTCCTCAGAATGTTCCTGCCCTTCCCTCTCTGTCCGTGCGATGCTTTTACCATTTCTATACCTCGCTGCTGTCTATGACCCCGATGACGTCCAGGGCGTCCACGGTGCAGGGCGCTCCCAACATCTCCGAGAGATTGGGTTGCGTTCTTCCCTGGTCGCCGTGCACGAACTCCTTCACGTATGTGCCGGACTCGGTACGCAAACGCAGCGTCATGCGCTCCTCCTGGAAATCTTCCAGGACCACGTAGACGATGTACCGTTCGCGTTTCAGGTCCGCGCGCCGGTGAGACACCCTAACGGGCGTCCGCTGGACGATGCGGGTTCTGTTGAACGTGCGAAGGACCTCATCAACTTTACCCTTATTAACTTTGCCGTGTATGGATACTGTCACGCGGTACTCCTTGTCGTGCGCGGAATCCTTCACCCGGCGTACTTCTTCGCGGTCCGAAGGACGAAGTTGCTCCACCTCAACCAGGCCCTTCGCCTTTTCGTTGATCTCCTCTTGAAGGGCGGCCAAGTCGAATGTCCGCACCACCGGTGAGGATATCTCGATCACGAACGGCCGTCCGGTGCCTAGCATCAGCGCATCGATGTCCTCCCGGCCCATGCCGTGGAAGAAGTGCTCCTTGGCCTTGGCGTGCGGCAGGATGACGTCCCCGATCTGCTCCTGCACGCTGGTCTGGTACATCTTGCCGGTGCCCCCGCAGCGCGGGCATCCCTTGCCCTGGCACACCCGGCAGGGCCACTTGGTCTGCGGGATCTCCCTGGAAAGCTTGCGGTAGCGGCCGTAGAGGAACAATGGCGCCACGTCAAGCTCCACGTGGGCGAAACGGGTGTCGACCAACGCCACCACCTGCGGGCTCTTGAACTCCACGTCCTTCCCGTTCAAGGCGAATACGGCCTTGCCTATCTCCCGGTTCAGCTCGGACTTGATGGGCTCGGCGTGCTCCTGTCCTACGAGCGACCAGAGCTCCTCCTCCTTGGCCTGGACCGCCGGGTCCACCCTTGTACCGACCAAGAAGTTGTCGTACTGGACCTCTTGTAACTTTAGGACGATGGCCTCCGCGAAGCGGGGGACCTGGTCGAACATCTCGTCGCAGAGCCAGCACCTCTCGTGCTTCATGGGACCTAATCCCCGGGAGGCGCGGTCCTGGTCGATGAGCGAACGCAGCTCCTCCCCCCTCCTGAGATTGGTGGTCCCGGTGCCCACGTGCGCGAACAGACGGCCCAGGCAGTGGTCGCACAGGTCGCGGTCCTGGGCCTTCAGGGCTTGCTCGAGAACTTCCTTCATGGTCGTGCGGCCTACTAGTGCACCCCTAGATAAATTGTTGGCCGTGCCTGTTGCACGTCGAACTCCCATTTTCAATGATTTGCGGCATAGACTCTTATCCTCTATCGATATGAAATTGTTCATGGTAGTCCATCACCCTGAACTGGTCCTACGATACAGGGAATTTGCCAATATCAGGGACCAGGCGGTTAGAACAGGTGTGGTGGATCTGAAGAAAATAAAATTCCTGACACCCACGACCATTCTTCCGTTGTCCATCATGCTCAGAACTGAAAGGCACCTTACTCTGGTCCCTCCTCCTGATCCTGATGTGGAAAACTACCTCTGGTGCATGATGAGGGATCATGGTTATGATGCCCTCAACAAATCGACCTACCTACCTGTGGTGGGATTGTCCCATGACGAAGAGCAAAGTCAACCCATACTGAAGAAAGTTTACGGTCTGGCAGGTGACCCAGGTGGAAAAAACGCCTTCAGGTATTTGGTCGGCGAGCTGGTTGACAACATCTATCAACATTCCATATTTGAGAACGCATTGATAATGGCCCAGCAGTACAAGAGAAATGGAGACATGCACCTGTGCATCATAGATGATGGAATAACCATAGCTGGAAGTCTGAGGGATTCGGGAATGCCCCTAGATGACGATCAGGCGATCGTCGACGCTATCGAGGGCGCGTCCTCTAAGAAGGAAAAAGAAAGAGGCCGGGGACTTGGGACCACGATGAGTTTGACATTGAAGGGCTATGGTGGAAGTATGCTGGTGGTCTCTGGTCATGGCGCAATCTATTGCGATGGAGATAATCAGTCGAGATATCGATTATCCGATATGAATAAATATGAAGGAACTTTGATAAGCATGAAGATGCCATTGACAGTAGAGGAGGTTGATTTGTATGAGCACACAAGTCTGTAGGATATCGATAGCGCATGAGCTGTCGCCAGACCTTGCGCTGCGAGATATAGCCTCTTCGTTCATGGACAAGGTTGAGTCCCTTGGATCCCCGGAGATCGTCATCGATTTCTGTGAAGTGGAGACCATAACTCGCTCGTTCGCGCATGAATATGTCACCAGAAAGGAAAGGTCATCCCTACGTATCAACGAGGTGAATGTCCCAGATAATGTAGGTCGGATGTTCAAGGTCATTCAAAACTCGGAAAAAAAACCGAGGTTCGAAGGCCTTCGCCAATCTCGGACAATCTTACTTTGAGAGCATTTTGTGTTGGGAGGTAAGCTCAGTTAACGGGGGAAAGTGCTTAATCCAATGTTGGGCATGACCGTTCCTAACGAAGCTCATGGCCGAGAACGGTGACATGCTCAAGCTCCTCCGGGAGCGGGGATACGAAGCCAGGTCCATGTCCGTCTCCCATCTCGACGAGGTGAGGGAGGATGTGGAGGGACTGTATAAAAAAGGCCTGCTGGCCGAGGACCTCTACAAGGAGTATCTTTTCCGTTTCAAGTACATCGTCCCGGTCTCTTTCCCTGAGGCTAAAAGCATCATCGTGGTCTCGGTGCCTCAGCCGACCTGTGAGATCAGCTTCAACGTCAAGGGACGCAAAGTAAGGACCATCGTGCCGCCTACGTACGCCAGGGCGGTGGACGTGGACATGGAGATCGTGGACCTCCTGGAGAAGGGCGACGGGAACGGCGTTCATCTCATGAGGGCGATACTTCCGCACAAGACCCTGGCCGCCCGCACCGGTCTGGTGGAGTACGGGAGGAACAACGTGACCTACGTGCCAAGGTACGGTTCCTTCCACAGGCTGACCAGCTTTTTCACGAACCGGGATCTGCCGGACGATTGGCAAGAGAGAAAGGTCATGGACCGCTGCGCGGAGTGCGGCGCCTGCGTCAGGGCATGCCCGACGAAGGCGATAGACGAGGACCGCTTCCTGCTGCACGCCGAGAAGTGCCTCACCTTCCACAACGAGATGCCCAACGACAAGGCGTTCCCCGATTACGTGCTGGAAGGGGTGCATAACGCCGTGGTCGGCTGCATGATATGCCAGAAGGTCTGCCCCGAGAACGCGAAAGTTCGTAACTGGATGGTGCACTGCACCGAGTTCGACGAGGACGACACGTCGTTCCTTCTGAAAGGCGACTTCTCCGGGCCGAGAGCTAAAAAGCTGACGGAACGGTTAGAGCCGCTGGGGCTGGAGCTGCAGCTTTTCCCTCGTAACCTGTTAGCTCTGCTCAACAACGGAAGATGATCAGAGGTCGAAGCCCATCTCGGCGATGTGCAGCTCGGCGCGCTTCCGTTCCAGGAACTTGTAC
>DUJZ01000147.1 GCA_013329565.1 Methanomassiliicoccales archaeon | reverse complement strand
TGCTGATCAAGAGGGTGGTCGAGGACCTTCCCGCGCTGTATCCGTTCAATGAGGGGGCGGTTGACAGGATGAACCAGGCGGTACATGGGAATCCCCGACAACTGCTGAAGCTCGCTGACCATGTTATAGAATCGGCGGCTAAGATCAGGGCGGTCCAGGTCGACGAGGATTTTGTAGAGTCAGCCCTGTCGAGTTTCCAGGGCGTCCAGCCAGGCAGCGCCGTTCCCTTGCACTGATTCAGCCGATCGGTATTATCATAAGCACGAAGAACAGCGTGGAAGCCGCGGTCATTATCAGGGCATGCATCAACCCCATCTTAGGTTTGCCCTCGGTGAACACCCCGATGAGTATGCCAGCCCCCATCGAGTTGATGATCATCAAGTGCAGGAAGCGCTGCTTGATCGTGAAGAGGTCCATGATTGTCGGGGGCGAGGTCGCAGCATCGGCGTTCTCTAGGTTAGAACCGCCGAAGAGCGCGCCATCGATACTGCCCATCATCGGGTAGATGCTTATCAATTGGTATATCACGATGAGCAGAACCGCGAAAGAGATGTATATGGTCATGGCCTGCGCGCTGAGCTGGCGCTTGCGATCTCGTTCGATCTTGATCAGGTCGTCCATGTCCTTGGCCGCTCTATGGAGAACTATGGCAATATCCCCGCCCATCTTTGAGGTCTCACCGATCAGCGAGGCATATCGCCTGACCATCGGGCTGTCGATCGGCTTGACCATAAGCTCGATCATCTCATCGAATGGCCGCCCGATCCTTAAACCGTCCGCGGCCACCCTCAGATGCTTCCGTAGGATGCCTTTCTCAACATCGGCGAAGCTCAACACCGAGCGGGCCGGGTCAATGCCGCCGCGAATGGAATCCGCCAGCTCGAAAAGGAATTGAGCGAAGGCGATCTCATATTTCAGACGGGTATTGCCATACAGATGGCTGTATAGGGCGTAAGGGAAAATGCCAATGAACAGCCCCGTCACCACGATGTATTCGAAAGCGAAGCTATCCTCATCTGGGTTTGAGGTTGCGATCAACATGCCCAATATGACGAAGGCCAGGGCCATTGCCAAAGGAACATAGAGGACCAGATTTCCGCGTTTGACCGGGTTCCTCAGGAAGTACTTCTTGAATGTGAAACGCTTGAACCGGCGCATGTACGCATAGTATATCGCCGCCCCCACCCCGACGAGCACGATGACCGTCCCTATGATGATCAGGATGGCTCGGACGTCGGTCGCCGTTCTCTCATCCGGGGCAGGCTCCACGACCATGAAGTTCCAAGCCACCGAGGAGACGGCTCCGTTCGCATCCGCGATCTCGAAGTATACGCTATGGTTCCCAAGGTCCAGGGACAGCAGGTCTGGAACGCGATATGTGAACGAATTTTCATCGATCTCAATCAGTTCGAAGTAATCCGACACGCTAACATCGTCCAAGACCAATACCGCGCTTTCTTGATCTATGCCGGCCTCGGCATAGAATTGGATGGAGATGACCGGTGTCCGGTTCGTGATCTCGGATCCAGGGCCATAGGAGATGATCATTGGCCCCTCGTCCGCTGTGGCGGGGGGGAATAGAAGTGGAGCACCGAGCACCATGATCAGCAAGAACAATGCTGTTACGATCTTTTTCATTCCGTCTTCGAATAGGATGACATCACCACCAGAGAGAAAGCTGCGATGATCACGGGCAGCAGAAGATAGGTCAATAGGACTAGCAGGGTATTCGCATCCAAGCCACCGAAATTTGAACCGAGGGCATTGATCAGGAAAGCGGCGATACCGATGAACAGCACCCCTATCAGTACCAAGGACACATAGATGTCCGAAATCCCGGTCAGTTTGGAAATGAACTCCTCTTGGATCGCCCTCTTCAAGCTCATGACCTCGTCGGCCTTGACCCGGAGATAATCGTCCAGACTGCCACCTTGATGTATCATGTTGGCCAGGTCCCACAAGGTCTCACGCAGCACGTCCGAGGGGGTTTCCCTGGCGGTCTCGCCCAAGGCGGTTATCAGGTCCTTCCCCTCCATGTCCGTCTTGTAGATCACCTTCTTGTACTCCGAGGCCATGGCATCGTTCTTGCATCGCGCGGCCATCTTGCGGAACACATCTATCGGGGACAGTCCAGTGCTGGCCAATATCGACAGTTCGCTAAGGCTGAACGGAAGCTCTCTGTCCACCTTGGACCTCCGTGAGGATATGCTGTTGCTTACCGTCATGGGAAGAGAGGCCAGGGCCACGGACGCAGATATTCCCACCATCAGGAGGGAGTACAGCCACCAAAGGCCAACATTAAGAACCAGGGCAAACAGGGACACCGACAAGGCAGCGGAGACGATGGTCGCCACCACTCCGTTCAGGAGAATGACCGAAATGTACTGACTTGATGTCATTCCCACATTCGCTTTTTTCAGTTTCTCGATGAGCAGCTCATGGTTCTCGCTCTCCAGCCTTCGGCCGAACAGGAGGTAAGCTAGTTTTTTGTAGGAGTCCGAGAATTCCTTGGTATCGCGCTTCGCCGCCTTATTTCGTTTATTACCAGCCGATGGTCGACCGAATAGGCGGCCAGCCGACTTTTTTCGAGGTTCGGAGGATCCCTCGGCATCAGGTGCCGACGCCCCATGTTTCCGGCGGAGCTCAATCATTCAATTACTTTTCCTTCCTTCGAGCTTTTCAAAGGCGTTGTCTGGATCGACATAGTATGCACCGATGGCGTCGCTTACGTCCTTATAGTACGAAATGCCCCTGCTATGGATCTGGTCAAGGTAACGCTTCTTTCTGCCCATCTCCTCGAGTATGCGGT
>DUJZ01000002.1 GCA_013329565.1 Methanomassiliicoccales archaeon | reverse complement strand
TCCATGGATCGAACCACCTCTGGGCCGCTAACGTGGGAGCCAAAGCCCCTATGATGATTGTTCCCACCAATATTGAGAATTGCGTTGTGTCTATAAGCCCCTGCTCCAATCCGAACTGCAGGAAGACCATGCCGAACGTGAGCGACGTGGACATCAGCAAGGCGATGTACACGCGGTCCTTGCGCATGCCCGCGCTCACCGACGGCATTACGAAGACCATTTTGACAAGTACGCGCCCGAAGCCCAGCGCCAGTATGATCAAAGCGCCGGCGATCAGGGCCTCCATGGAGACGTTCGAACCGGCGGCCAGGAAGAACAGGGACACCATGAACCCCAGGAAGACGGTGCGGACCTTGGACCAGGCCTCCTTCCGTTCGTTCAGGGAACGGGACATGGCGAATCCGAAGAGATAAGCGGGAAGCACCGCGGCCACCCCGGCCACGGACGCCAGACCGGCCAACAGCAGCAGCGGCAGCAGCACCAGCTTGACCTCCGGTTCCCCGGGACGGCCCTTGAAGCGGTCCAGGACCTTCCCGGCGTACCGATAGGCCATAGGTGCGATCAGGAGCACCGCCAATATCAGGAAAAGCGCCTCCACGCCGGGAGGTGCGAACAGCACCGCCAGAGCGATAGACGCGATGAGGTTCGTCAGGAAGCAGGCCGCCAGGATCATCGAACCGACGTCCGTCCTGGCCCGGCCGCCTTCCACCAGAACGACGTAAACGATGGCCACGGATGTTTCCGACAGCGCCACCCCGGCCAACAGCGACGCGTCCAGGGACCATCCGGCCAGGTAGTACAGGGCCAGAGGCACGGTGATGAATATCGAGAGGAAGGAGGCCAGGGCGAGAGGCAGGCTGCTCTTCCATTGCCTTCGCATTCGTTCCAACTCCATCTCCGTCCCGGCCAGGAACGTTAGGCCAATGCCACCTAATATCGCTAGGAACGAGAACCATTCGATGTCCGCGGAACGGATGCCTAGAACCTGACCGACCGCCAACCCCAGCAGGATCTCGAATATCGCCGCTGACAGACCGAACCGGGAGGCGACGAGCTGGGCGCTCACCGCCAGGAACATCAGGAATGCCAGGGCCAGGAGGTCGTTCACGTGCGCACTTCCCTGCGCCTTACGCCAAACGACAATTTGGTCTTTACCACCAAGCGGTTGATATATCGTCAGGGCGATGAAGTGAACATGCGTTACCTCTCCGGCCTGGTGCTGGGCCAGAACGGCTTTTTCCCTGGTCATGTCGGCATCGAGGACGGGGTGATAGCTGAGATCGGACGGGGAAAGAAGGGAAGCGCTCACGCCCGCGGCCTCATCGTGCCAACGTTCGTTAACGGACATACTCACATCGCCGATTACATCGTGCCGGTCGATCCCACCATGACGTTGGAGGAGCTTGTCGCCCCGCCAAAAGGGCTGAAGCACCGGGTCCTAGAGCAGGCGCCGCCGGAGGACCTCATGCGCGGCATGCTGACCATGAAGCGCTTCATGGCCCGGCGCGGCGTCTCGCAGTTCCTGGATTTCCGCGAGGGCGGCTACGACGGTTCCGAGTACCTGAGACGCTTGGACGGGGAGGGCGCCGACTCGTTCATCATGGGCCGCCCGAAGATGCTGGAGTTCTGCCGCTCCGGTGCCAGGAGATTGCTGAAGGTGGCGGACGGTATCGCCGTATCTTCCATCTCCGACTGGGAGTATCCGGAGCTGCAGAAGCTGGCCAAGGAAGTGCGCGAACAGGGCAAGCCGTTCGCCATTCACGCTTCTGAACGCATTCGAGAGAACATCGACAAGGTGCTCGACCTGAAGCCGTCGTACATCGTGCACATGACCGAGGCTACGGACGACGACATGCGCATCACGGCCGAAGCGGGCATTCCGGTCGTTTCCTGCCCCCGCTCCAACATGTTCTTCGGTAAGGCGCCGCCGTTGGCAAGGATGCTGGAGAACGGTCTTACGGTAGCGTTGGGAACGGACAACGCCATGATCTGCCTCCCGGACATGCTGGCCGAGATGGAGGTGGCCGCCCGGGTGCTGCGTTTCCAGGGACGCAACGGCGTCAAGGACGCTCTGGACATGGCCATGAACGGAAGAAAATTATTAAATCGCCAGGAACCGTTTAGTATAGAACCGGGAGCACGCTGCGAGCTGATGGTGCTCAGGCAGCGAGGCGGCGATCCGATCACCGACCTCGTGCTGCGCAGCGCCGCTGACGCACCTGAGCTGGTATGCATAGGTAAGAATTGCTGGAGATGATAGGATGACTCTGTTCAAGAAGATACTGATCCCGACCGACGGGAGCGAATATACCAAGGCTGCCGTTAGCAAGGGATTGGAGATGGCCAAGGCGACCGGGGCCGAGGTTACCGCCCTGTACGTGGTCGATCAGACCTCCTTCATCAACTTCCCCATGGACTCCACCATCGTTAGCGTGTACACGCTGCTGGAGAGGGAGGGCGAGGAGGCCATGGAATATGTCAAGAAGGAAGCGGAGGAGTTGGGCGTGAAGCTCACCACCCGCATCGAGGAAGGTTCTCCTTCCCGGAAAATTGTCGATCTCTCCGCCGAACACGACCTGGTGGTCATGGGCACCCTCGGAAGGACCGGATTCTCGAAATTGCTGCTGGGATCGGTGGCCGAGCGCGTGGTGCGTTTCGCCAAGTGCCCCGTTCTCGTCGTCAGGTCCCTGGGGGAGGAAAACTAAATGGCCACCGTCGGGGACGTGATGACGTCCAATCCGATAGTTGCCCAGGTCCCGGGCTCCCGCCAGGAGGTCCTCAAGATAATGGTGCAGCACAACCTCACCGGCCTTCCGGTGGTGCGCCGCAGCGACGGCTCGCTCACGGGAATGATAACCCGCCAGGACATCTTCGACCGCCCGGAGGAAGAGCAGGCCGCGATGATCATGCAGAGGGAGCACCCAACCATTTCCCCGAAAGCTTCAGTTGAGGAAGCGGCGAAGATCCTGGTCGAAGGCACGATGCGCCACTTGCCGGTCGTGGAAGGAAATCGCCTAGTGGGCATCCTGACGCCTGCCGACCTCCTGTGCATCGTGGAGAAGAGGAACATCGACCTGCCGGTGGAGAAGGTGATACGTTCAACATGCGTTCCCATATTCCAGGAGTCCACGCTGGCCGTGGCCAACGTCATCCTCAAGGTGTCCAAATCGTCCGCCCTGCCGGTGCTGGACGAGCATGGACGTTTGACGGGCATCGTCACCGACCGGGACATCTTCAACAAGGCCTACGTGGATGGCGCCGAAGCGGCCAACTCCATGGGATTCGGGGATGACGAGGACCACTGGTCCTGGGAAGGACTGCAGAACGTCATGAAGCTGTGGTATGAGGTGTCCAAGATAGAGCTTCCCGGGCTGCCCATCAAGGACATCATGGTCCGCGATCCTATCACCGTCTTCAAGAAGACGGCGATATCCGAGGCCGCCCGCATCATGCGCAAGAACGATTTCGGCCAATTGCCGGTCCGTGACAACAAGGACCGCCTGCTGGCCATGATATACGATCACGACATCATTTCCGTGCTCACAAAGGAGTAGACAATAATGAAGGAGGTCAGCTCCGGGGAGATGCTCTCCCTATGCAAGAGACGCGGGTTCATTTACCCTGCGTACGAGATATACGGCGGCATCGCCGGGCTTTACGATTACGGTCCCTTGGGCATGGCGCTCAAGGGCAACATCGCCGACCTGTGGCGCAAGATATACGCGCTGCAGGAGGGATTCGTGGAGATAGACGGCGATAACGTGGGACCGGAGGCGGTCTTCAAAGCGTCCGGGCACGTGGACAACTTCGCCGACCTTTCCGTCACGTGCAAGCATTGCGGTGAATCGTTCCGGGCGGACCATTTAGCGAGGGATCTGCACCCGAACCCTGATTCGCTGTCGATCGAGCAGCTGCAGAAGGTGCTCCGCGATAACAACGTGATGTGTCCATGCGGCGGCGAGTTCGCTGACGTAGAGGAATTCAACCTGATGTTCAAGACCAAGATCGGGCCGGGGAACGGACGTACTGGTTACCTGCGCCCGGAGACCGCGCAGTCCATCTTCGTGAACTATACGAACCTCTACAGACACTGCCGGGAAAAGCTTCCCTTCGGTTGCATCCAGGTCGGTCGCGGCTTCAGGAACGAGATATCGCCGAGGCAGGGCGTGATTCGGCTTCGGGAATTCAACATGATGGAGGCGGAGCTTTTCGTAGATCCGGAGGACAAGTCCTGGCCCCGCTACCAGGACGCCAAGGACAAGATCGTGCGCCTAGTGCCGAACTGCGATGAGAAAGAGGTCGAGATGACCATCGGCGAGGCGGTTGCGAACGGTACTATCGGCAACGAGACGCTGGGATACTTCATCTGGGTGACCTATGATTTCCTGACCTCCGCCGGAATAGACCCGGCCAAGCTCCGCTTCCGCCAGCACCTCAAGACCGAGATGGC
>DUJZ01000003.1 GCA_013329565.1 Methanomassiliicoccales archaeon | reverse complement strand
CTGGTCTTACTTGCCTTTTTATACTTTATAGAATATTCATAAAACGGGTGGGTGCCATTTGCCCTTTGTTCGATGACATGTTCCAGAAGGAGGCCGAGCAGCCGACCGTCTCTTCCAGCGCCGAGGACGATGAGCTGCGGGCATTGGTCGAGTCGCTTAGGATCAAGATCGCCGTGATCGGATGCGGAGGAGGCGGTTCCAACACCATCCGCCGCATGTACCAGGCGGGCGTGGAAGGGGTCAAGATGGTGGCCTGCAACACCGACGCCCGGCATCTATTGTCAATTCAAGCCCATCACAAGATACTGATGGGTCGGAGCATGACCAAGGGATTGGGGTCGGGCTCCCTGCCGGAGGTGGGTCAGAAGGCCGCCGAGGAATCGGAGAACGACCTCTGGAAGTACGTCGACGGACAGAACATCGTCTTCGTGGTGGCGGGAATGGGTGGCGGGACAGGTACCGGCTCCGCACCTGTGGTGGCCGAGCTGGCCAAAAGAGCTGGTGCACTGACCATAGGAGTGGTCACCCTGCCGTTCAGGGCCGAGGGCGCGGTGCGCATGTCCAACGCCATAAAGGGCCTGGAGCATCTGAAGGAGAAGTGCGATACCACCATCGTCCTGCAGAACGACCGTTTGCTTGAACTGGTGCCCAAGCTGCCCCTGGAGGCCGCCTTCCGGGTGACCGACGAGGTGCTGATGCAGAGCATCAAGGGCATCACTGACGCCTTGACCAAGCCCGGACTGATCAACATCGACTTCAACGACCTGCAGACCATCATGAGGAACGGCGGCATGGCCCTGATCGGGCTGGGCGAATCAAGCGAGTACGGACAGAGGGCCGAGATGTGCATCGAGGATGCCCTGTCCTCCCCGATGCTCGGCGACGTGGACATCAAGCAGGCCAAGGGTGCCTTGGTCCGCGTCATAGGCGGCGAGGACCTCACGGTTACCGAGGCGGAGAAGGCCGCCCTGCTGGTCAGCGAAAGGGTGGACCCGCGCGCCCGCATCATCTGGGGTTGCGCCGTGCATGGCGATATAAAGAACGAGATGAGGGTCATGGTGGTGCTAACCGGCGTCAAGTTCAACAGCATCGTCGATTCCTTCAGGAACGGATGAGGGCGCCGAATGGTGGTCAAGGAGAAACGGGGCCGGCGGCGCTATATCGCGTTCCGAGTGGACAGCATGATATCGGACGGTGAGCTATTGGCCACCCTCAACGCCACCCTGACCCCACTGGGGATCAAGGTGCCGAAGGTGATGCAGTTCGACGGCAGGATGGGCATTTTGCGCTGCTCCCCGCTCGACAAGGATAAGGTCATCTCGGCGCTGACCGAACGTAAGGACCTCCGCAACCGGATCGAGACGTTGAGCACCTCCGGAACTCTTTTGACGCTGCGCGAGAAGTATTTTCCTGAAACGGAGACAAGGGCGTGACTGGACCGGTCTTCAATATTTTCGTATAATCCCCAAGAAATATATACGTCCTCATAACTTAGGTGGCTTGAATCGAGGATAATTGGAGTGATTTAATGCAACCAGGACAGATGGCATATGACCGGGCCATAACGGTTTTTTCTCCTGATGGCCGGCTCTTCCAAGTCGAGTACGCCCGTGAGGCGGTCAAGCGCGGAACGACCACCGTCGGCCTGAAGTTCAAGGACGGCGTCGTCCTTATCGTCGACAAGAGGATCGCCAGCCGCTTGATGGAACCGAAATCGATCGAGAAGATTTTCCAGATAGACCACCACATCGGCTGCGCCACCTCCGGCCTGGTGGCCGACGCGCGCATCCTTGTGGACCAGGCCAGGGTTCTGGCCCAGATAAACAAGATAACCTACGACGAGAGGGCCGGGGTGGAGGACCTGGTAAAGAGGATCTGCGACTACAAGCAGAACTACACCCAGTACGGCGGAGTGAGACCATTCGGCACCGCGCTCCTCGTGGCCGGGGTGGACGACCAGGGCGAGCACCTGTTCGAGACCGACCCCAGCGGCGCCCTCGTTTCGTACAAGGCGGGGAGCATCGGGGCTGGCCGCAATGTCGTTATGGAGGTCTTCGAGGAGGACTATCAGGAAGGCATGTCCATGGAGGACGCGGTCACCCTTGGCCTCAAGGCCCTCAAGAAGGCCACCGAAGAGGAGAAGCTGAACCCCAAGGCCGTGGAGATCGGCGTGGTACGCCACGGGGAAAACTTCCGCCGCCTCGACGAGTCCGAGGTGGAAACCTTCATCGCCAAGGTCAACCAGGAGTGATCGGGGAAGTAGATGGTCGACCTGGAAGAGGCGATCGTGGCCCGCCTGGAGTCTCACGGCGAGACGTTCGAGGTGCTCATCGACCCCAAGGTGGTCAACTACCTGAAGGAGGGCAAGGAGGTCGAGCTGATAGACTTCATGGTCATCGACGAGATCTTCAAGAACGCCCACAAGGGGACCAGGGCTTCCGAGGACAAGCTGAAGGAGGTCTTCGACACCCTTGACGCGGCGGAGATCGCCAAGGTGATCATTCTAAAGGGCGAGGTGCAGCTGACCGCCCAGCAGCGAAAGGAGATGCTGGAGAGCAAGAGGCTGCGCATAATCGCCACCATTGCCCGCAACGCCATAAACCCGCAGACCGGAGGCCCGCACACCCCGGCGCGCATCGAGATGGCCATGGAAGAGGCCAAGGTCCACATCGACCCCTTCAAGCCGGTGGACATGCAGGTGCAGCAGGTACTGGACAAGCTGCGTCCGTTGATACCTATACGCTTCGACAAGGTGCGCATCGCCGTCAGGCTCAAGGCCGACGAGTACGGCCGCTGCTACGAGGACATGACGGAGATGGGGAAGATAATCAAGGAGGAGTGGCAGAAGAACGGGGACTGGATCGGCGTGGTGGAGATACCCGCCGGTCTCCGCGACGACCTGTTCCACCGCCTCAACGCCAAGACCCATGGCGACGTGGAGACCAAGCAGCTGAAATAACGCATAACGTTCCAAGAGTGATAAAAATGAACAACGAGAGCATGACCAGAGAACTGGTGCTACCCGGGGACCTTCTGGACGCCGGGACCATGAAGCCCGGCGAGGGGACCTATGTCCACGACGGCAAGATCTTCGCCGCGATGCTGGGCATCAAGAGCGTCAAGTCGAATTTCGTGAACGTGATCGCCCTGGGAGGCCGGTACATCCCGGCCCCCGGGGACATGATCATCGGCAAGGTCATCGACATCGGACCTTCCAACTGGCTGGTGGACATATTCTCGCCATACCCGGCGCCCCTGCACGTGAACGAGGTTCCGTGGCGCGTCGAGTTCGGCGACACCGCCCGCTACCTGGCGGTCGGCGACACGCTGCTGGCCAAGGTCCTGTCGGTGGACGAGACCAAGCGGGTGCAGGTGACCATGAAGGAGCAGGGGCTGCGCAAGCTGCAGGGAGGACAGATAGTAGAGATATCCCACAGCAAGGTGCCCAGGGTGATAGGCAAGAACGGCTCCATGATCCAGATGATCAAGACCTACACCAACTGCCGCATATTCATCGGACAGAACGGCAGGATATGGATGGACGGCAGCATGGAGGACATGGTGCATGCCATGCAGGCCATAAAGATGATAGACGAGGGAGCGCAGACCCTGAAACTGACCGAGCGGGTGAAGGAATTCCTGGAATCGGTATATCGCAAGGAAGAGTGAGGTGTTTTAAATGGGTGGAAATTCTGATATGAAGCTCATCGATGAAAACGGTATTAGGATAGACGGCCGGAAGATCGATGAGATCCGGCCGATGAAGATCGAGGCCGGGGTGCTCAAGAGCGCCGACGGCTCTGCTTATGTGGAGATCGGGAAGAACAAGGTGTTGGCGGCCGTTTACGGACCGAGGGAGTGCCACCCCCGGCACATGCAGAACCCGGCCAAGGCCATAGTCCAGTGCAAGTACAACATGATATCCTTCTCCGTCTCGGACCGCAAGAGGCCCGGACCGGACCGCCGCTCGGTGGAGATATCCAAGCTGATATCCGAGGCCATGGAGTACGTGGTGTTCACCGAGAACTACCCCCGTACGTCCATCGACGTATATATCGAGGTCCTGCAGGCCAACGCCGGCACCAGATGCGCCGGGCTGGTCGCGGCCTCCGTGGCATTGGCTGACGCCGGGATACCGATGAAGGACCTGGTTCCGGCCGTAGCCGTGGGCAAGGTCAACGACCAGGTGGTCCTGGACCTGAACAAGGAGGAGGACAACTACGGTCAGGCCGATCTGCCCATAGCCATGATCCCCCGCACCGGCGAGGTGTTGCTGATGCAGATGGACGGACACCTGACCCAGGCGGAGTTCGACAAGGCCCTTGAGATGGGCGTCAAGGCCTGCCAGGAGATCTACGATCTGCAGAAGGACGCCTTGCGCCGCCGCTACGCCATCGTCAACGCGGAGGCCGAGGAAGAGACCAGGGAACCCACCGAGGACGTTAACGAGGAGGCCTGAAGATGGCAAGATCCATAGTTTCCGAGATCAAGAGGGACCACATCCACAAGCTCATCGCCGACGGAAAGCGAGTCGACGGAAGGGCATGGGACCAGGTCCGCGAGATATCCATACAGACCAACGTTGTGGAGACCGCCGAGGGTTCGTCCCGGGTAAGGATCGGCAACACAGAGGTCATCGTCGGTGTCAAGATGACCGTAGGGGAGCCGTTCTCGGACACCCCCAACAAAGGAGTGCTATCCACCAACGCCGAGCTGATCCCGATGGCCTCCCCCAACTTCGAGTCCGGACCCCCGGACCCGGAATCCATAGAGCTGTCCAGGGTCGTTGACCGTGGCATAAGGGAAAGCCAGATGATAGACCTGGAAAAGCTGTGCATCGAACCGGGCAAGAAGGTCTGGATAAACTTCGTGGACATCTACGTCCTGGACTTCGACGGCAACCTGTTCGACGCCTGCAGCCTGGGTGCGGTCGCCGCCATCAAGAGCGCCATCGTTCCCGCCAAGGCCAACGGCCTCGGGGAGGACTATCCGATGCCCACCACCTGCACGCCCATATCGGTCACATCCTTGCAGATAGAAAACTCTTTATTGGTTGACCCGACTCTCGACGAAGAAAAGGTCGCAACAGCTAGGCTGACCGTTACCACTGACGACAATGGAGACCTGCGAGCCATGCAAAAAGGGCTCAGCGGTGCGCTCACGTTGGAGCAGGTCAATACGGCGATCGAGACCTCTCGCAGATTGGGCATTGAGATTAGAAAGCTTATCAGGTGATTGCAATGGCAAAGAGAACTGTTAAGGCAGGTAGCTCCGGAAGATACGGAACCAGGTACGGCGTGGTCGTCAGGAAGCTGACCAGGGACATAGAGAAGACCCAGCGGTCCAGATTCGAATGCCCCAGCTGCCACCACGTCAGCGTCAAGAGGGTCGCTTCAGGGATCTGGGCCTGCAGGCACTGCGAGGCGAAGTTCGCCGCCGCCTGCTACTCCCCCAGGACCAGAGATGCCGTGTCCAAGGAGATACTGGCCGCCAACACCAAGGAGTGAATCACTTGAACTATAAGTGCGCCCAGTGCGAGAAGACCACCCGCTCCAACCTCAACCAGGTCGGTATACAGTGCGAGAGCTGCGGCTCCAAGCTGTTCTACAAGGAGCGGCCTAACGTCAAGAAGGTCATAAAGGGCCGGTAGACATGTTCCGGGCCACCCTGGCAGTGAGCTCGCCCTACGCTTCGAACGTGGCGAGGGCGATCAGCCCGGAGGCCGGAAGAGAGATACCACGCACCCGGGCCGAGGTTTCCGCGTCCGAAGGGTCCATGACCCTGACCTTGGACGCCGACGACCTGTCGGCCCTCAGGGCAGCTTTAAATTCCTACATCCGATGGATGAGCATAGCGGAAAAGATGAGCGAAACGGTCGGTGAAAACGATGGATGAGATGAGCCCCAAACTTCAAAATCAGATAGCCCAGTTCCAGCAGCTCCAGCAGCAGCTTCAGACGGTCATGAGCCAGAAGATAAGGATGGACGCCATGTTGAAAGAGATGGAGATGACCCTTGAGGAGCTCAAGAAGGCTCCGGCGGAGGCGACGGTCTACAAGAGCGTCGGTTCCCTGATGATCAAGGTGGCGGACACCCCGGCCCTCCTGAAGGAGATCGAGGACGACAAGGAGACCACCGAGATCCGGGTCAAGAGCCTGGACCGCCAGGAGAAGATGCTCAAGGAGAAGTTCCAGAGCGTCCAGGAGCAGCTGAACCGTGCTCTCGGACAGCAGCAGGGCGCCCCGCTCAAGCTGGACGAGGACGATAACTGAGCCCTATCACCAAACCATTTCCCACTTGCCTGATTCTACGATAAATTGGATATAGCCAGGAAACGTTCGCTGCCTTGGATGCTCGACGATATCATATCCAGGCTGTCCTCCTCGGACAAGCTCATCCTGGTCCACGGCAACGCTGACCCTGACGCCTTGGGCAGCGCTTACGCCTTGGCCAAGGCATTCCCGCCGGCGGACATTCTTCCCGTGGAGGGGCTGGACCGCGCCTCCAAGAACGTCTCGGCCCGCCTGGGCATGGAGCTTCTCACCCGGCCGGAGCGCAGCTATCCGCTGATCGTCGTTCTGGACACCTCCTCGCCGGAGCAGCTCGGAAGCTATAGCCAGATGCAGGGAGAGATGATCATAATCGACCATCACTGCCCTACGGACAAATGGGCCGAGCGCGGAACGTATCTGTGCGACGACAGCAAGCGCAGTTGCGCCGAGGTCGTTCTTGACGTCATCGACCGCGCGGGAAGGCCGATCAGTCGGGAGATGGCCATGGGCCTTTGCGCCGGGATACTCACGGACACCGGCCACTTCCGCTTCGCCAATCCCGCCTCCCTGCGCACCTTTGCGCGGCTGATAGAGACGGTGGGCGTGAACATGGAGGACGTGATGTCGCTCACGGATTCGCCCACAGAGATATCAGAAAGGGTGGCCCAGATGAAGGGAGGCCAGCGCATGCGTTTCGAACGGGTCGGCGATTATATCGTGGCGATATCGCAAGGCAGCTCCTTCGAGTCGTCCGTGTGCAAATCGCTGCTCTCGCTCGGCGCGGACATTGCGTTCGTTGCGTCTCAGCGCAACGAGGAGTTCCGCTTGAGCGCAAGGGCCAGGCAGGACCTGGTGCGGAAGGGACTGCACCTCGGTCAGCTGCTCGGAGACGTCGGCAACGAAACGGACAACGACGGCGGCGGNNTGACAGCACCTGCCTCATGCGCTCCAGGTTTTCCGGCTTGTTCTGGAAGTACTCCCTGGCCGGCGCCAATATCTCGGCGAGCGCTGCGGCCGTTCCGTTCTTCAGGTCCATGGGGTGCAGCTTTCCAGCGAGGTAGGTCCGTTCCAGCTCGTCATAGCTCTTGAACTCCAGGTTCCCGCCGAACTTCTCCGGGCGCTCGAAGCGCATGACGTCCTTCCGCTGGAAAATGACGTACTTGCAGATCGCCAGCACCGGATTTCCCTCCACCTCCGGAGGGCAGAAGGCCTTACTCATCTTGCGCCTGATGTCCTCCGGCGAATCGTGCACGAGCAGGCTGCCATCGGGATCGCTCTTGGACATCTTGGCGCTCATGGGGTCCATGCGGTTGCCGCCTTTCAGACCGGGAAGCAGGGGGGTGTGCACGGCCACCGCCTTCTTCACGCCCATCTTCTCCGCGGCCTCCCTGGCCAGCATGTGCGCCCTCCGTTGGTCGAGACCGGCGTACGCCACGTCCACGTCCATGAACATGAGGTCGGCCGCCTGCATGAGAGGGTACATGGTCTTGCTGGAGTCCACCTCGGCCTCGTCCTCGTTGCGGCCCATGATGGTCATGGCCCTCTTGACCCTCTGCAGGGATGAGGCCTTCCCGACCTTCATGACCATCTCCCAGTAATCTATATCGTCCATTATATCGGAGGCCAGTCGGTACTCCACCTTGTCCCTCGGAAGCCCGAGCGCCTCGAAGCAGTCCTTCATGTACTCGGCGCAGACGCGGATGTTGTCGATGTCCCCGCCCAGCTTGTCGTTGATGTAGGCGTGCCAATCGGCCAGGAACACTATGAAGGTGAAGCCGGCGTCCACGAAGTCCTTTACCTTCTGGGCGGTGACCATCCAGCCGATGTGGACCAGTCCGGACGGCTCGAAGCCGATATAACCCGTAGGGGAGGCCTTGCTCCGCAGGACCTCCATCAGGTCCTCCGGGGTGATGATCTCCTCGGTGTTCCGGGCTATTAGTGCATACCGCTCCTCGACGTCCATGGTAACCGGTGTCGAATGCGGGACGGAATATTAAACAGATTTGCCTTCAGCCGCGCAATACCCTGGCCAGATTCTCCGCCGCCGCGTTCACCGTATCACTGACCATGGAGGTCGGGGGACAGTAGGCGTTCTCCATTCTCTCCACGAACGAGTTGACCGATACCCCTTCCAGTATGGCGGCGGTGATCCAATTCACACGTCCGGTGACATCCTCCCCGCCTATGATCTGACCGCCGATGAGGCGTCCGCTCTCGATGTCCGCTAAAAGCTTTACCGTCATGTCCTTTCCGTCAGGATAGTACCTGGCCCGGGACGAGCCCTTCGCCACCGCCTCGGCCACTCGAACTCCGTAATACTCGGCCAGCGAACGGGACATTCCAGTGCCGCCGACGTGCAATCCGCCTATGACACTGACGTACGGACTTGCTGTTCCCGGGAAGGTGGCGTTGCCGCCTGCGGCGCGAATTCCGGCCACCCGTCCCTGACGGACGGCGGTTGAACCCAGCTGGCTCATGGTCGGTCCAGCTAGCACGGCGCTCTGGCACATGACCACGTCACCGGCCAGGTATACGTCCGGGACCGGTCGTCCCTTGCGGTAGGGCTGCAGGCTCGGGCTGACCCGAACCGCACCCAGCGGACCTATCTCTAATCCCATCTGCTCCGGTATGCGCAGGTTCGCCCGTACCCCTGTGGCCATGATGACCATCTGGCAGGGGATGTGGGTCTTGCCAGCGATGACCCCGGTGACCTTTTCCTCGCCCTCAATGCGGGAGCAGGGGGACCCCAGGACGAACCTCATACCGTGCGATTCGCAATGCGATTGGACCAGCTGCGCCATGTCCTTGTCCATGATGCGCGGGACCACCTGGTCGAACATTTCCACCACGGTGACCTCCTTGCCCCTCTCCCGCAGTGCCACGGCCATCTCCAGGCCGATGACCCCGGCCCCGGCGACCACCACCTGCTTGGTGCTCGGAAGCCAGTCCATTATCGCTTGCCCATCTGATATCCATCTGACCGGGAACACTCCCTTGAGATCGCGGCCTTCGATGGGCGGCACGAACACCGTTCCGCCGGTGGCAATTATCAAGGAATCGTAATCGAAGGCGCGCCCGTCCTTGGTGAAGACCTTCTTAGAATCAGCGTCCACCCGGTCCACGGACGTCTTGACCAGAACTTCGATGCTCCTCTCCCTCCGGTAGAACTCGGGGGTGTGCATCACGATGCTGGGGAAGTCCTTTATCCTGCCTTCTATGACGAAGGGGATGGCGCAGGGCGAGTAAGCCACGTGCTCGTCCTCGGTGATGAGCGTGATGTCCCCGGCCCCGTTCTCCCTGGCGGTGGAGGCCGCGGTCATGCCGGCCGCGCCTCCCCCGATAACCACGATCTTCCTGGCCATGATGCCTCTCCAGGCCGCAAATCCTGAAGTGAGGATATAAAATGTTGGTATCTTCCGTCGGAGCGCTCAAATAGTTAGGGGCGTTTTGACCTTCATTCGCATGGAGGACGCATGAAGAGCATGGACCTGAACAGGCCGGTGACGGTCTGGAAGGAGGAGGACATGGTCGACGGCAGGAGGGAGAAGGCACTGGTGGCCATCTTCCGCACCCGTGGCTGCCACTGGTCCCGCAATGGCGGATGCTCCATGTGCGGCTACAACGTCGAAAGCCTGGAGGGCATCGGGCCGGAGGAGATATCCGCCCAGCTCAGCGCCGTCCTGGAGAGGTACGAGGGAGAGCGGATGGTGAAGCTATACACCTCCGGGAGCTTCCTGGACCCCAACGAGATACCCTTGGAGGTTCGGGACCGCATCCTGAACGCTTTCGACGGGGCGCAGAGGGTGCTCTTCGAGAGCCGACCGGAGTTCGTGATCCCTGAAGTGCTAAAGGACCTGCCGGACCACTCCGCCGTGGCCTTGGGACTGGAGAGCTCCAACGACACGGTTTTGAGATGCTCCGTGCGCAAGGGGTTCGGAGTCAAGGATTACCTCAGAGCGGCCGGCGCCCTTAACGACCGCGGACTTCCGGTGCGGACCTACCTTTTGCTCAAGCCCCCGTACATGACCGAGAGGGCGGCCATCGAGGACGCCAAGGCTTCTGTTCGCTTCGCCGCCCCTCGCTCGGAGAGCGTTTCGGTCAATCCGCTCAACGTACAGAGGGAGACCTTGGTCGAGGGCCTGTGGAGACGGGGCGACTACCGCTCGCCGTGGATCTGGTCCCTGTTCGAGGTCCTGAAACTGAGGTCGGAGATATCCGGGGTCAGGATCTTCTCGTCCCCCAGCGGTGCGGGGACGCAGCGTGGCGTTCACAACTGCCCCGAATGCGACCGGCGCCTGCTGGACGTCCTGGAAAAGTTCAACTTCGAGCAGGACGCTTCGGTCTTGGAAAAACACGACTGCCAGTGCCGCAGGGAGTGGGCGTCGCTCCTACGCAATGAGGACGCGATGCGCACCTCGGTGGACGTGCACCGGTACCTGGATGACGAACTGTCGCTTTAGAGGGATGGACATGGATTACGATATCAAGAAGGGTAACTACGGTAACTTGGAAGGGGATGGACTGAGGAAGATGATGGAGGCCGCCTTCGGCTCCGCCAAGAATGAGGGGGAGGTCCTGGTCTCCGCCTACGGGGCCATGACCCGAATAGAGGTCCGGCTGATCAGCAAGACCTCCATGGACATCAGCGCGGTCACCGACAAGAACGCCTCCCCGGACCTAGCCGCGGACACCATCAAGAGATGGAACGAGTTCCTCGAGCAGGCCACCGGTTTCTCCTCCAAGGAGCGCCGCAACCGCCTGCAGAAGAAGGCCAAGGAAGGCAAGCTCTGAGGTTGTCCAGCAAACCCCTCTCCCCCCGATTCTTTATATACGGGGGACCGATTGGTTTAAATAATAATGATAGTATCGGACTTCTGCTCAACGCACTGAGGACGTTCGACCAGACCCCTTGGGCAATGCGAAAGCATCCCTAAGTCGCCCCCAAAAGCACATTCTGGAGGGTGATGACGGTGTCACGGTCGAAGGTGCTAGCCTCAACACTCTTGAGAACAGGCGTTAGCGAAAGAGAGTGTGCTCTCTCAGAAAAAATAGAGGGAGAAGCATGTCAAACATAAGACGTCCGAGAAGGGGGTCCAAGGGCTTTGGTCCGAGAAAGAGGGCCATCACGCAGACCCCGAGGCTGGATTCGTGGCCCGAGATCAGCGAAGGCCCGAAGGTCCAGGGATTTGCCGGTTACAAGGCAGGAATGACCCACGCGTTCATCGTGGACCACCGCAAGACCAGCACCACCTCCGGTCAGGAGATCAAGGTGCCCGTCACCGTTCTGGAAGTGCCGCCGATGAAGGTGGCCGCGGTCCGCATATACGAGAACACCCGCTACGGCCTGAAGACCGCCGGGGAGATCTGGGCGACCCAGCTGGATGAGACCCTCTCCAGGCTGCTGCCCATCCCCAAGAAGGTCGACGCCGATGCGGCCTGGGAGAGGATGAAGGGAGTGGACACCGAGGACGTTAGGGTCCTCGCTTTCACCCAGCCGAAGTTGGTCACCGGAGTGCCGAAGAAGCGCCCGGAGCTCATGGAGCTGCGCATAGGCGGCGGCACCATGGACGCCAGGATCGATTTCGCCAAGGGACTTCTGGGCAAGGAGATCGCCATCACCGACTTCACCAAGAACGGCGCGATGATCGATGTCATTGCCATAACCAAGGGAAAGGGATTCCAGGGCGCCACCAAGCGCTGGGGCCTGAAGCTCATGTCCCACAAGAACTCCAAGCACCGCCGCGCCGTCGGTAACCTAGGCCCCAAGCGGCCCGGTTACGTGCGCACGACCGTGCCCCAGTCCGGTCAGATGGGATACCACCAGAGGACCGAAGTGAACAAGCTCATCCTGAAAGTGGGGGAGAGCGGACAGGAGGTCAGCCCCAAGGGTGGCTTCCTGCACTATGGCGAAGTTAGGAACCCCTTCGTC
>DUJZ01000060.1 GCA_013329565.1 Methanomassiliicoccales archaeon | reverse complement strand
CTTGATTGTTGATAATGAAAACCCTCTGTTTTTCGATTGTATTCATCCGCGGTCATCATATTATTAAAATCCTTAATTTCACCTTCCGAGTCACTTATATTTACTAGTCATTTTCATTAAATTTTGTATATTAATTATCAACCTGTGTGTAATACTAATTTCACATATTTTATAATTAATACAGGATTTTCAAATTAATTAATAAATGGTTCAAATCGATGATATGCAATAACTTATTTTTCCAGTCTACATAATTCCGATTGGGAAAACATATTTTCACAAATTAATGGGTTGTTACATTTAGAATATTCTAAATTTCTAATAGAATGAGGATAAAAGAAAAGAGGTTTCATTAAGTATATTAATTATCATAAAGAATTTCGAAAATCGGATTTTTTTTATTCAGTCAGTCGGTTTTCCAGGATCAAATCAGTACAGCGTCCCCTGATACTGCCCGGTCACCGGACATCCCATGCACTTCCTGGACTTGAAGGAGGAGCAGTCCCGGCACTGCAGTTTGATCCCGCATGGCGGTAGCTCGCAGCGCTCGAAGTTCATGACCGAGGGGACGATGTAATCCCTCTCGGACGTGATCACGATGTTGAAATCGACATCGGACACGGACGGGTTCGAGCGGATGTGTCCGTTGACGATCGATTCCAACGTGGCGATGCTCTCGCTGAAGAACAACAGGCAAAGATTGCTCTTCCCGGAGATGGTGAACCCGTTGGCGAAGTAGGGGCACCCTTTGAACATGTCAAGGATCTCGTCCGGCCTGGTGGACGAAATATCCACCTTGGCCACGTACAATCCCATCTTGAGCGGGTTGATCCCCAACTGGCTGGACAGCGCCCCTCCCTCCCTGAGCTTGGCTATCCTGGCGGCGACGGAAGGTTGCGAAAGATTGACTTTCTTGGCAATGGTCTCCTGGGAGACGTCGGGGTCCTCGGCGTACATGGATATTATGATCCTGTCCTTGGAATCGAAACGCATAGAAATCTACCTTTCCTATTATAGATAAGATATAATCAGATTATCTTTATTATTTATAGTAATCGACTTAATATATTATAATTTAATTGTTAGCATCAAGGTGCGAATCATGTCTATGTACTGCAATCAATGCCAACAGACCGGCAAGGGCGTGGCCTGCACGACCCGCGGGGTGTGCGGAAAGAACGAGGACATCCAGAGCCAGCAGGAGATGCTCATCTACGGTTTGAAGGGCATCGCCGCTTACGCCTACCACGCTCGCGTTCTCGGCAAGAGGGACGAGAACGTCGACGCCTTCATGCACGAAGCGCTCTTCAAGACCCTGACCAATGTGGACTTCTCCGCCAAGGACCACTGGGACCTGCTGCTGAAGGCCGGAATGATGAACTACCGGGCCATGGAGATGCTGCAGGAGGGCAACACCGAGTTCTTCGGAGACCCCGCTCCGACCAGCGTGTTCACCGGCGTGAAGAAGGGACCGGGCATACTGGTCACCGGGCACGACCTGCTCGATCTGGAAGCATTGCTGAAGCAGACCGAGGGCACCGGCGTCAACGTCTACACGCACGGCGAGATGCTGCCGGCCCACGCCTACCCCAAGCTGAAGAAGTACAAGCACCTCGTGGGCAACTACGGTTCGGCCTGGCAGAAGCAGAAGGCCGAGTTCGCGGAGTTCGGCGGTCCGGTACTGGCGACAACCAACTGCGTCCTGATCCCGCCGGAGAGCTACAGGGACCGCCTGTACACCACCGGAATAACCGCCCTGGACAACGTCAAGCACCTGGAGAGGAACGATTACTCGGAGATAATCGAGCACGCCAAGCGCATCGGCGACCTGGCCGAGAGGCAGGGCATCAACATCATGACCGGGTTCCACCACAAGGCCGTGCTCTCGCTGGCCCCGCAGATAATCGACGCCGTCAAGACCGGCAAGATAAAGCGCTTCTTCCTGATCGGCGGCTGCGACGGCGCNNCTGACGCTCGCCTGCGGCAAGTACCGCTTCAACGACCGGGAGTTCGGGACCATCGAAGGCACCGGCATCCCCCGTCTGCTGGACGTCGGACAATGCAATGATACGTACTCCGCATTGCAGATCGCTATGGCGCTTTCGAAAGCTTTCGGCGTCGGGGTGAACGAACTGCCGCTGAGCATCGTGCTCTCCTGGTTCGAGCAGAAGGCCGTGGCCATCGTCTACACCCTGCTTGCCCTGGGCGTCAGGAACGTCCGCATAGGGCCGACCGCCCCGGCGTTCATCAGCCCCAACAACTGGAAGTTCATACAGGAGAACTTCAACTGGATGCCCATCGGCAACGTCGACGAGGACCTGAGAGCGATGCTCGGGAACTGAACCACCTGAAAACCCCTTTCAACCCTTTCCCTTTCCTCTCTTTTTCCAAGTTCAAAATCCGTATCGCGGAAAACGGTTAATCATGGTTCTCCTTTCCGGGGACATGGACGTCCTGCGATTGTTGGGGAACAGCGCTCTCATGATGACGCTTTCGCTCATCACCGCCCTGGCGCTGGGCGGTTTTCCATCCGAGCTCGTCCTGACCAACAGCAACATCGCCATGATCGCGCTGGTGATCATGATGTCCCTTTCCTTAACGAACCTCCGGCTGAGGGGATTGAGGGTAAGGGACCACGCCGCCTCCATCGGCCGGGCGTTCCTCCTCTCCATGGTGCTCGCTTCCGGCGCCACCGTCCTGGTGTCGTTCTTCTTCCAGGGGGACCTGCGGGCTGGATGGGTCATCGCCGCGGCGGTGCCTTCGGCGATATCGGTGGTCCCCTTCACCTATCTGATGAAGGGGGACCTGGAGCCGACCCTGGTCTCCACGGCGGCGCTGTACGTCATCGCCCTGGTCTTCATCCCCCTGCTGACGCTGTTGCTCCTGGGGCAGGCGATCGAGCTCACGTTGCTGATATTCTACGTCGGTCTCCTGATCCTGCTGCCGATATGCCTCTCCCGCCCGCTGCGGAAGCTGAACATCCGCCAGGACCACAAGGCGGCGGGCATAAACGTGGCCTTCTTCGTAATGATCATCGCGGTGGCCGGTCCGAACCGTCAGATCTTCTTCCACGACTTCGCCCTGCTCGGCGGTCTGCTGGCCGCGGCAGTGCTCAAGATATTCGGCATCGGACTGGCCTGGGACTGGTACCTGAAGCGCAAGAAGGTGCCTCGCGAGCGCCGGGTCCCCGAGGTGCTCTTCTCGTCCCACAAGAACACGGGGATGGCAGCGACCCTGGCGATAACGCTCATCGGACCGGAGGCGGCCGTCCCCGCCACGATCTGCGCGGTGGTGGACATCGCCTGGCTCATATTCCTGTCACATCTGGTGTTCAAGGACGACGGTGCTAGTGGATCGGAATGACCCTATCCCATGCAAAGGGTGAAGTGCAGGTAACCATCTCACAGCATCATGCGCGAGGAGACCAAGGTGTTCCTGGAGATGGTGGCCGGGAAGAGGTCGGAAAAGATAAGGGAGGCCTCGCCCGGACTTGAAACGCAGCTGACCATGGACGATTCCGGGCTGAGATGCGCCCTGCAGGTGCTTCAGAACGGGGAACTGGTGCGCCTGGAGTTCATCGAGTCCGCGAACACCGCCGGCAAGCAGGTGCACTTTCATGATTACATAGAGGTGGCCAGGAGCATCGGGTCACTGGCGATAATGTTCCCCGAGGCCAAGTTCTCCAGGGACATGGCGTCGTCCATCTACCAGAGCATCCTCAAGGAGGCCCGCCAGGGGACGGACAGGGAGATATCGTTCCTGGGTTTCGTTTACGACGATAGGCGCAACATCAAGAGGGTCGAATGAGCCCATGAACCATCGGCACGACGCGGTTCACAGCAGCAGCGACCGCATGTCCTCGGCCTTCTCATCCATGTAGGCGCAGGAATCGAGCACGCCCTGGTTGTAGAACTCAGGCGCCAGCTTCTCAATGACAAGGTCCAGGAACAGACCGGCGGCCAATTGACCGATCTCCTCCCCCCTCTCGTTCTTGAAATAAGAGATGATGGCCTTCACCATGTCCTCGCGCTTCTCTCTTTCCAACGTGATGCGTTCCTTCCCCTTCATGACGGTCTCCCGGTTCCTGATGGTAATGGGAAATGATAAACTTCCCTGGGGCGGCTCAGAACCTGCCGGCGGTCCAGGCGAAGAAGCGGTCCAGCAGGCTGTCCTTCGGAGCGTTCTCGTCCGAGTGGAAGAGCACGGCGGCAAAGGCGGCCATCCAAAAGAACAGGATGATCATCCGTTCGGAACCGGCGGCCCCCAGGCCGAAGTGGATCTCCGGCTTGTGGAGGATCCCAGTGACGAAGCCGATGATCCCGAGTACGAGCGACAAGCGCCTGAACGGCCCTGGGAAGGTCCAGTAGCCGCACAGCGCCGCCACGGCTGTCAGGACGAACGACAGGAATGCCCCGACATCGTGCGCCCATTCGTTGGTTATCGGGAACGCGGCCATGATCGTCATCCCTATCCCGCACAGCACGAACAGCGGCGGAATGAAATTGAGCTTCTTGTCCGGCCAGAGGACGACGCCAATGCTCATGCCAAGTATCCCGAAGATCACCAGGGAGGTGTTGAACAGCAGGGCGGAAGGCTGCTCCCGGACGCCCAGGTCGGAAAGCAAGGTCTCCTCTATGCTGAAACCCTCGTACAGTATCTGGCCGATGTTGGCCGCGAAGGCGAACTGGATGATGGCCGCGAACAGTAAGATGCCAGCGAGCTCCCTGCGTCTCACGCGTTGGTGGAGACCGGGCTCGAATTGAACGTTCGTGCGGCGCGCCGGCACAAATCATTCTAGGTACCCCCAATCGAAATTAGAGGAGGAATGTTCTACGAGAGCTCTTGTAGGGTACATATCGGAAACTGGCAACACCAAGAAGGCGGCCCGGGCCATCTACGACGAGATACCGGGCGAGAAGGACCTCCTGTCCATCTGCGACGTTCCGGACCCCAGCGTCTATGACCTGATATTCCTGGGCTTCCCTATCCATCAGTTCGGGCCGGACAAGAAGGCCATGATGCGCATGAAGCAGCACTGCGTCCCCGGAAGGAAGGTGGCGTTGTTCGTCACCCACGCCGCTCCAGAGACAGAACCGGAGCTGCAGGAATGGCTCTCCAAGTTCAAGGAGGCCGCCCCCGGCGCCGAAATGGTCGGCCTCTTCGACCGCCAGGGGCAGATGTCCGTTCCGATCAGAATGATGCTTCGGCTCTCAG
>DUJZ01000084.1 GCA_013329565.1 Methanomassiliicoccales archaeon | reverse complement strand
AACCGCGGCCGGTGCAGCAGCCTTTCCAGCCTGCGCCGCCGGCGGCATCTCCAGTGCCGTCCCATCCTGGCCCCGGGGCGAGCCAGCATCCTCCGGCGCAGCCGCAATACCAGCAACCCTATCAGCAGTCTTATCAGTCCGCGCCGCCGGCGGCACCGCAACCTTACGCCCCGCGGCCGATGGGAGCCCCGCCGGGCGCGGTTATGCTCATGCCCCAGGTAGCCTCGGCCGCCATGCTGCGCCCGAACGAACGGGCCGTGCAGGCCTGGAGGGCGGGATTGGAGAAGGACAGTTACGACCCTGAGGAGGGCACGCACGGCACATTCAACATCAGCGGGGTGCTCATCGCCACCGATCAGCGCCTGATATTCGTGCAGGAGAAGGGAGTGTTCGGAAAGAGCTATAGGCCCCTGGAGAGCGTGGAGTACCGGGAGATAGTCGACTGGAAGCTCGGCCAGACCTTCCGGGTGAGGTCCCTGCAGGTCGACGTTGCCCAGGGCCGCGACCGGCGCAAGGTGTTCAACAACCTCTGCGAGGTGGACCCCATGACCCTGAACGTGCTGACGCCCTGGACCCTGGACCAGGTGAAAGAATTGCTGGGAAGGTTGAAGGGCGCCGCTCCCTGAGCTTGGTCAGGGATCGATATCCTTCATCAGCCGCTCCCTGACCTCGGCGTGCTTGGCCAGGGTCCTGTCCATGACCATATCGAAGACCGTTGGCAGCTCGGCCTCCAGCACCAGCAGCCCCTGCTCGGTTATGCCGCCCTTGGTGGCCACCCTTTCCTTGAGGGAGGCCACCGACTCTCCGGACGCTAATGCCAGGGCGGCCCCCTGCATGGTCTCCAGGACCATCTCCCAGGCGTCCTTCCTGTCGATCCCGTGGCGTACGCCCGCTTCAGCGAACTGATGCATCATCTCGGCGATCAGGGCGGGGCCGCAGCTGGTGAGGTCCGTGGCCACGTCCATGCGGTCCTCTGGGACCATGATCACCTTGGAAGCTAGCCCGAGCGATCTCTCCAGCGAACGCGATCGCGAAACGGACACGGACGGACCGTGAGATACCAACGATACCCCCCGGCCGCGCTCCATGGTCACCGAAGGTATCAGCTTGCTGACCGGGCATTTGCACACGGCCTCCAGGACGGAGAGCGGAACCGCCCCGTTGACCACCACGACGTGTACCCCTTTCCCTGCGGAGGATATCTCCTTCAGGACGCCCAACAACTGGTCGGTGCGCACGGTCACGAACACCGCGTCGCTGCCTTCGGCCACCTTCAGATTGCTCTCGAAGACCGTTACGCCTGGGTACCGCTTGGCGAACGATTCGGCCTTGCCCAGGCTGCGGTTGGCGATCATGGTGTTCTCAGGAGAGATCGCTCCGCTTTCCAGCAGTCCCGCGGCGAGCGACGTGCCCATGTTCCCCAGTCCAATGAAACCGAATTTCAAGTGAAGACCGTCCGGCACCGGTGAGGCGCCGCGGCGATAAAAGAATAACGATGCCTAGAGGCCTAGCTCGTCCGCCCGCAGACGCATGCCCTCTAGCGCCACCGACAGGAACTCGTCCCTCGGCATCCCCAACTGCTCGCAGACCATTATCCGGCCCCGGTCCACGCCGCGGGCGAAGTCCTTGTTGCCGAACTTCTTGGCGATGGAGCTGACCTTGACGTCGACCAGCTTCTTTGACGGAAGGACGAGAGCGCAGGCGATGACCAGACCGGAAACGGCGTCCGCGGACAGCAGGGCTCTCTTGAGCTGATTATCGACAGGCACCCCGGTCGCTTCGTGATTGTGGGCTAGGATCGCTTGAACCATCTCGTCCGGCACCTTGCCCTGCAGAAGGTCCCGGGCGATCAGGGCATGGTCCTGCATGCCGTGGCACTCCTCGAAGTCCAGGTCGTGCAGGATCCCGGTGACCTCCCATTGTTCCGGGTCCTCACCCAGGCGTAAGGCGGCCTGCCTCATCACCGCACCGACGGCCACCATGTGCTTGAGGTTGCTCTCCTTGCACACGTGACCCTTGACCAGCTCCAGCGCCTCTGCTCTGTCCATATACATCTCACCCGCCAACGGAACCTACCGGGATCGCCAGCTCAGACTATCAGTTTTCCGGCGGAAGGACCCCACATGGCGTCGTAGACCGCTTCCACCTTGACCACCACCGCGGCCTTGGCGGGGAGCTTGGGATTGACCCCGTGCACCCATTTGCGCATCTCGTCGAACTGCGGACCGGACCTGTATACCTTGGCGGATCCCTTGATCTGGTAGGACTTCTTGGTGTCCGTGTCATAGCACAGCACCGATATGCGCGGGTTCTCCGAAAGATTGGCGGCGGTCTTCAGGAAGAAGTTGTCGGCCAGCAACAGGGTCTCGTCGTCCAGGATCTTCATCAGCCCGATGAAGATCACGTTCGGCGTCCCGTCCTTGGTGGCGGTGGCGATCGGAATGGGCTTCTGCTTGAGCAGTGCCTCTTTGACCTCGGTCGGCATCTTGACCATTTTTATCACCGAGATAAGAACTATTTGCTCGCCTATTAAAGCTAAGCACTGTCCATTCGTCTAATTAAGAGGGTCTGAGTGAAAGGGTCATATGGCCGTTCCAACAATCACTCCCGCATGAGCAACAAGGAGGCCGTGATCATGGTGGGCCGCCTGATGGAGCTGGCGGCCCGGACCGCGCCCAAGGCCATGGGCAAGGATTTCATCGAGACAGTGCTGCTCACGGACGAGCAGAGGGTGAAGCTTGGCGAGGACCTTATCGCCGTCGGCAAGGAGAGAGGGCTTCCCGGTTACCAGAGGGACGGACAGAACGTATTGGACTCGGATGCCGTCGTACTGATCGGGCTGCTGCCGCATCTTGGCGCGGGGTTGGATTGCGGCGCCTGCGGCGTCTCGGGATGCGCGGCGTTCAACCTGCTGTCGGCAAGCAAGGACTTTCAAGGTCCCAATTGCGCCCTCCGCCTGTTGGACATGGGCATCGCTCTGGGTTCCGCGGCCAAGGTCGCATCGGATCACAATGTGGACAACCGCATAATGTACCGCATCGGCGTGTCCGCGATACGCCTAGGTTACTCGCGCTCCAACATCTGCCACGGCATACCGCTGTCGGCCACCGGCAAGAACATCTTCTTTGACCGGGGGAAGTGATCACTTCGGCCGGAAGTCCTTTCCGACCTTGAAGGCCTCGGCCACGGTCCTTCCTTTGGTGAAGTAGAGCGCGCCGGAGCTGAGGTACATCAGCAGCTGGAGCTTGTCCATGTCCGGAAGGCCGTTGGTCATCCTGCTCTCGTCCACGTACACCTCCTCCACCTCTCCGATGACGATGTCGGTGCCTTCCCGTTCGATGATCTCGTCCAAAGTGAGCTCCACGTTCACCGGGCACTCCCTTGCCATAGGTGCAGTGAGCGTCTTCCCGAAGAACACGTCGAACACGCCGGACTTGTCCTCCTTGTAACCGGAGACCAGCCCGCAGTGGTCCGCGGCCGCCACCGTTTCGGCGTCGGGCAGGTTGATGCTGAAGGTCTTGTTCTCCAGTATGCCGTCCTTGGTCCGGCGGTCCTTGCCCATCACCACCGCCATCTTGGGCGGCTCGTCGTCGATCATGGTGGCCCAGGCGATCGTACAGAAGTTGACCTTGCCCTGCACCTTCGCTCCCACGACCACCACCGGCAACCCCATCATGGGCAGCGTCCTGCCCAGCGTTCTCTTCGGCATTTGTATCGCCTTGGCATCGCGTTATTGGAATATCAAGGGTGTTGTGGTCGTTCTCGATACCGGTTCGGACTGCAAAACGCATATATACTTCCATGATATGATATGACATAGCACGGTAACAGTGCTTAAGATAAAGGAGGAAAGGAAATGGCCGAAGCGAAGTCCGAAGACCTGCCGTTCGCGGCAGATGCCTTGCACACCAACGCTCTGGCGGCGCCTGTTGACGCCGCTTTCAAAGAGGGCGGGGCGGGCTACTACGGCCTTTCCCAGGAGATCCAGAGGATAGGTAGGTCCTGCCTGACCCCCGGTGCGAGAGTGGTCGACCTGCGCTGTGACCTGAACTTCGTGATGCCGCTCATCGAGCAGAACGAGGACCTCTGCCGGTTCACGTTGCTTTCCCCGGACGAGGAAAGCGGTTTCCATTGCTTCGACAAGATGCGCACCAGGGTGCGCCTGGGTTTCGTGGACGCCGCCCGACTGGACCTGGAGGATAACTTTCCGGAGATATCCGCCCGGATGGTCCTGGCCCTTGGGGCGCTGGGCGATCTGTCGGAGAAGAGGCGGGCGGAGATCGTAGAATCCATGCACCGCCGGCTGGAGAGGAACGGGACCGGAGTGATCATGGAGCTGGTCGGAACCGATATTGTGCCGAGACCGCGCCATAAGAGGCGCCTATGGTCGGCTGTCGAATGGGAATCCCTCTTCAAGCACGCCGGGTTCCGCAGCATTCAGAGGCTGTGGGCCGACGGCGACCGGATGGCCTGGTCGGTCAAGAAATGAAAAGGAAGGAGGGGGCGTGGGCCCCCTCGAAATCGTTTTTCGCTCAGTCCTTCAGCAGGTCGTAGATTATCGCGGCCAACGCAGCTCCCACCATGGGGGCGGCGATGAATATCCAGAGCTGCTCTAGCGCCCATCCGCCCTGGAAGAGGGCCGGACCTATGGAACGGGCCGGGTTGACCGAGGTGCTGTCCACCGGTATGGATACCAGGTGGATCAGGGCCAGCACTATACCGATGGGTATGCCGGCGAATCCCGCGGCGGCCTTATTGTCAGTGGTGAACAGGACGGTCAGCATCAGGAGGGCGGTAAGAACGACCTCGATGACCATGACCGCGCCTGGCTCATAGCCGCCCGGGGAGTGGCCCCCGTAGCCGTTGGAGCCGACCCCGCTGGCGACCGCGTCGAAACC
>DUJZ01000149.1 GCA_013329565.1 Methanomassiliicoccales archaeon | reverse complement strand
GTCGTCGATGCCCTTCTGGCAGAACACCACGTTGGCGCCGGAGGCGGCGACCTGGTCGACCATCTTCTTCAGGACGGCCTCTTCCTCGTCGAGGAACATCTGCATCTGGGAGGGGTCGCGGATCTGGATCTTGGCATCGACCTCGGTCTTCTTGACCTCCATCGGCACGCTGAGCAGAGCGATCTTGGCCTTCTTGACCTGGGTGGCCATGCGGGGGTGCACGCGCTCCTTGTCGATGACCACGCCTTCAATGATCTCGGTCTCGGATATGGAGCCGCCGGTCCTCTTCTCGACCTTGATGTTCTCAACGTCAACGGTGTAGCCTTTTCCGGCCTTCTCTGAGACGGCCTTTATGGCCTTCACGGCGATGCTGGCCAGGAATTCGCCCTGTCCGCCGACGCTCTTGCCGGTCATGGCCGTCATGGCCACCTGCTTCAGCATGTCGGTGTCGTCAGGGGTGACGGACACAGCAATGGTGTCCAATATCTTGATCGCCTCAGCGGCGGCCATCTTGTAGCCGTTGGCGATGATGGTCGGGTGGATGTTCTGCTCGACCAAGGCCTCGGCCTTCTTCAGCAGCTCGCCGGCGATGATGACGGAGGAGGTGGTGCCATCCCCGCACTCGGTGTCCTGGGTCTTGGCTATCTCCACGACCATCTTGGCAGCCGGGTGCTGGACGTCTATCTCCTTCAGGATCGTCACACCGTCGTTGGTTATGACGACATCGCCCATGGAATCGACCAACATCTTGTCCATTCCCTTCGGGCCCAGGGTCGACTTGACCGAGTCAGCGACCGCGCGGGCGGCGGCGATGTTGTTGAACTGTGCTTCCTTGTTCCTAGATCTATCAGTACCTTCGCGAAGAACTATGATAGGCTGATTACCTTGTCCCATTCCGTAAGCCATAATGAGCCTCCTTACGGTCGGTATTTTATCGCTTCTATATAAGATTATCGGGTTCAGCCTTCCCAGAAACAGTATGCTGACATCTCCATGAACGCCTACACGGTATAAAATAATAGCTCCCCCCGGTCTGAGAAGCTATTTCTTTTGGCGAATACTTCCATGGTCCATGGACGAGGACCTCAAGCGGTTCCGCGTTGACGCGGGCTATTGCAAGTCCTGCCTCGGGATGCAGGGAGGGAGAGAGCAGCGGGTGTACCGCTTCCCGAACGGCTATGGGGCGTCCCTGATCTCCGCTCCGCGCCTAGGCGGTCCGGAGAGGTGGACCATCATGGCCCTGCGATTCGAAGACGATGATCACGTGACGGTCGAGGTCCCGGGTGTCGAGAACGGTACCACTTCCGACTGGAGCACGTCCCTGAAAATGCTCGACGTCATCATGTCGCAGCCTCACTTTTAAAGGCCTCTGGAAAACGGTCAAATACGCTGAGTTCGGTTGAAAGGCAGATAATGCAGGGTTTCGCTCCGTTGCCGTTGGAGGACCAGACCTTCACCTCCGCCAATAAGAACAGCTCCAGCCTGTGCCATATCTGCAAGGGGTCCAAGAACCTCTGCGGCAAGGACCGCTGTCCCCTGATGGTCAAGTTCTATTCATACACGAAGACCAAGAGGCTCATCGACGCGCAGGACCTGCACGGAAGTTCGCCTCCGGGCGTGTTCGTCGGCCGGTACGGCTATCCGAAGGTGGACATCGGTCCCCTGGTTCCTCCCGACCTAGGAGACACATTGATCATGGACACCCCGGAGCAATGGATGGGCAAGTCCATGGAGGAGATCGTGGACTTCCGCTTCCGATTGGTCAGGGGTAAGCACCTGGTGGACGTCAAGAACTTTCAGAACGCCGGGCGCATCGTTGATCTCACCAGAGAGCTGGCGCTCTCGGTGAACTCAGTGGACGTGGAGGCCCGGTTCTCCAAGAAGCCTTCCGGCCGTATCGTCCTGGACGACAACATACAGCCTTTCGGTCCGTCGGCCAAGCTGGAGAAGCTGAAAATAACCAACCCCAAGTACGATCACCGGGTGGAGAAGGCGTACTACGATACTGACCTCAAGGCCGCCGAGGCGGTCAAAGGGCTCTACAAGAACGAGGTCCTGATCTCCCGCATCCAGAAGGCTTTCAGCATCGGTGCGTTCGGCATAGAACAGAACCGCCGCCTGGTGCCCACCCGCTGGAGCATAACCGCGGTGGACGATCTTCTGGGCAAGGACCTGCTGAAGACCACGAAAACGTTCCCGCTGATCAACGAGTTCCGGGTGTACGACTGGGACCAGCTGGACAATCGCTGGAGCGTCATGCTCACCCCGACGTCATGGAGGTATGAGCTGATCGAGGCCTGGTATCCGAACACCGTGTGGAACCCGGCCGGGCTACAGGTGGAGATGATCTCTTCGCATGAGTTCTTCGACGGGCGCAAGGAGTACGCGGAGATCGGCGGCTGCTACTACGCCGCTCGGCTGGCCGTGAATGAGTTACTTCAAAGGGAGCGCCGACAATCGGGCGCGGTCATCTTCAGGGAGGCGCATCCCGGGTATCTGCTTCCGGTCGGCGTATGGAACGTCCGGGAGAACGTGCGGATGGCGTTGACGCAGCGGCCGCGAAAGTTCAACACGTTGGACCAGGCGCTGGCGCACGTCCAGACCCGCATGGACATCCCGGTCAGTACCTGGACCGACCACAGCGCTATATTGAAGGACCTCAAAGTTCAGAGGAGGATCGACGACTATGTCGAACCTTGACCTGTTCCTGATGATGGACGACGGTCGGCCGGTGCCCAAGGCCCCGAGCATCGGCGAGATAAGGACGAAGGTGGCTCTGCCGCCGTCCCGCCTCCCGGGACTGGATTATGCGCTTAACCCATACGTGGGATGCCAGCACGACTGCCTGTATTGCTACGCGCCGTACGTTACCAAAAGGCCGAGGACGGAATGGACGACGGTGCTGGCGAGGACCGACCTTCCGCAAGCCCTGTCCAAAGAGATCAAGGGAAAGAAGGGAATGATAGGCATTGGTACGGTAACCGACCCTTACCAGGAGGCGGAAAGGCATCTGCTGATAACCAGACGGTGCCTGATGGAGATCGTACCGCACGGGCTTTCGGTGAGCGTCCTCACCAAATCGGACCTGATCCTCAGGGACGTGGACCTCTTCAAGGAGCTGAAGGGAGAGTTCGGGATCACCGTCACCTCGGTGAACGACGATACAAGCAGGATGCTGGAGCCCGGTGCACCTCTTCCCGGAAGGCGCGTTGAGGCGTTGCGAAAGATGGCCGATGAGGGATTGAACGCTTACGCGCTGATCGGACCGCTGTTACCTTTGCTGACGGAGAGGGACGTTAACGAGATGGTGGAGACGCTGTCGTCCACCGGCATCGAATGGGTCATGCTGGACCGCTTCCGCCCCCGCCCGGGGATGTTCGAGGACATTGCGAGAAGAACGGACGGCGCGGAGGTGGCCGATAGGTTGGAGAAAGCCCACCGGGCCGAGGACTATCGCGGACTCGGGTCGCTCGTTCGCCGCAAGTTCTCCGCAAAAGGCATACGCTGCGTGAACGCCTTCTGATCAAGGCTCCAGCAGATGGAAGCCGGTGCGACGGTCCTTCACCCTCTTGGAACTGGAGCCGAGTATCTCGATGACCACCACCTCCTGGATGAGCCATACCTTGACCCCGGCGCGCACGCAGCCGGTGACGCTTTTACCGTCCCTTCCGACCGAGGCGTGCATATGCAAGGACGGATCTCCGTTCTCGTCCGGAAAAAGCGTCCCCACGGCGGCCAGTTCAGACTCGCCGGCCAGCTGCGCCAGCATCGGCTCTATGCTCTCCGAGCGGCCGTCCCTGGGACCGACGACCATACGGCTCCCCTGGTCCGCTCCGCCCAGAGCCAATACCGCCCCTCTGACGATCCCGTTCTCTCTTGCTGCCCTTTCGACGCACTCGTGCAGTACGTCCCCATCCTCCAGGCGGATGACCAGCACCCTTCCGACGCTGCCGACGGAACACTTCATTTCATACCCTCTTTGGCGGCCTTGAGACAGCGGAA
>DUJZ01000094.1 GCA_013329565.1 Methanomassiliicoccales archaeon | reverse complement strand
TGCATCTCCTTCGCCACCATGGAATGCGCGGCCGATGACGCGCAGACGGTATACGTGGAAAGCCCCACCATGCTGGAATACATCGTGCTGAAGATGGAGTACCTCTTCCGAAAGGGGAAGGGAGAGCAGTTCATGGTCATACTGGACTCGGTGAACTCGCTGGCGGCGCACAATGAGGTGCGCATGCTTTATGAGTTCATGCAGGTGCTCATGGCCAGCGCCAAGAGCAGAGGGGCGTACCCGGTCATCCTGAGCATGGAGGACCAGATGAAGCCCGAGCTGCATGAGATGCTGCAGCTGGTCTGCGATCAGTTCGTCACCTTGAAATGATGTGGGGCGGTCGATAGGTCCCGTATGTCGATGTACCTCATTCAAGAGATACGATGCTTCGTTTTTAGATGCAATAAAAATG
Organism: Methanomassiliicoccales archaeon; assembly: GCA_013329565.1. GTDB lineage: Archaea > Thermoplasmatota > Thermoplasmata > Methanomassiliicoccales > UBA472 > UBA472 > UBA472 sp8940u. The sequence goes on along the minus strand of DUJZ01000094.1, from coordinate 16,181 downwards.
CTGGAAAGTACGAAGTATCCATTTTTTTCTTGATTTTGACGGAGATAATTATATATTCTAACAAGTATAAACAGAGCCTGGTAGGGCAACCTACCAGGAGACTGAACATATGAAGAAAATGTGGAAATTGAACAACAAGGCAGTTTCCCCGGTCATCGCGACGATTCTGATGGTTGCGATCACCGTGGTTCTGGCCGCTGTGTTGTACGTGATGGTCATGGGCTTTGGAAGCGGCGGAGGCGATGAGACCCCCTCCGGATCATTGACCTATACCACAACTGCGACTGGGTATAGGATATCTATCGCTTCTATAAGCGAGAATGATATATCCAACACCTCGGTTGTATGGTTAATAAACGGTGTTGAATTCGATGATGATACCAATATTACCTGGGCTGGTAGTACTGGATACGTTACCGCAGGGTCTTACATCGATGTTACAACTGATGACTTGGATGCAGGCACTATCAACACCATCGCTCTGCTGTATCTAGAGACCAACAACAACATTGCGTCTTTGAACATCAACGTACCCGCTTAAACAAACCCATTCCTTTTTCATTTTTTATTATTAATCACTACCGTAGACGCAATACTATCAACCCATCTTTGTCTGGGGTCGTCCTTGGTGGCCAAGCCGACGAAGACATCAATGACTAAAAAGACATACCAAAACATCTTGGGCACATTCCTGACTATCCCTTTGCTCAAAGTCATTGGGCCGTCTGTAGATGCGACGATCAATCCTAGCGCCCTCTTTCCCAGGGTCGTACCAGCATACGACTCCGATATTGCGGAATACAGGAACCATCCGAATCCAGACAGTACTCCTACCAGTAATTCCATCGGCTCGAGATTCAGAACAAAAACAATGAGCGCAATCGGTATGAAGACCAGGGAAGCGTCGATCAACCCCGCCGCCAACCTCCTCAGCATATGCATCCTGAACTCATGGCTGTGCTCCAGCAGATCGTACCCGGTCGGCATCTCCATCCCGGTTAGAATATGCTGAACAGGATATTTTATTCTTATTATCTGAAAATTAATTCTACCACTCAGCTCGCCCGTCTCTCATCACCAATCAGAGCTGGGTTTATCATCATCGTGGCGGAAACTCATCATACGCTCCGAGCATAAATCTATTCCGACCGAGAGGGAGGGCGAGGAGGATGCGCAACAGCTCTCATAGCGATCAGGAACCTCCCTTATATTTGGGAAGGCGATACCCGGGCAGTCACGATATCAATAGGTGTCCCGTAAAGGTCCGAGGCGACGGGCCGTCACCGACACCCCCCAAGGTGTCATATAATGCTGAAATCGAAGGTCGATCCCCGAGCGATTGCCGGAGGGCTGCTGGCAGCGGTAGCTGTCGTAGGGCTTATTCTGAACGACCTGTGGTACGTCTGGCTGCTGTTGCTGGCCGTCGGCGTCGTTCTTATTTCCGTAACCATCACCGACCGTTACGACTACGAATGCCAGAAATGCCACCGCAAGTACAAACTGGGGATCAGGGGCATCATCGCCTCCAAGCACGGACGGGACGCCAACGGGAGCTGGGCCATCTCCCGCTGCCCTCACTGCAGGGCGGTCACCAAGGCCAAGGAGTCACGATCACATGGCAAGGAGAAGGTTTAGAGACACCGTATCAAAGAGGACCATCCTCTTCATCTGCATCGGGAACGCGTCCCGTTCTCAGATGGCGGAAGGCTACGTCAACGCCAGGCTGAGCGATAGATATCAGGCCAGCAGCGCCGGCCTCAACCCGGAAAGGGTCAGTCGTAAAGCCATAGCGGTAATGAAGGAGATCGGCATCGACATCTCCGAGCACCGCTCCAAGAGCGTGGAGGAGTTCTACGGCAAAGAGTTCGATTACGTCGTCACTCTCTGCGACGAGGCGGAGGACGAATGCCCTCATTTCCTCAATGGCAAGGACTACATCCACAAGGGTTTCATGGACCCATGCAAGGCCCGGGGGACCGACGAGGAACTGCTGATAGTGTACCGCAAGACCAGGGACGACATGATCAAGTGGATCGACGACATCTTCGGCCCGGAAGCATGAGCAAGGTCTACGTTTACGACGAGAGGGATTGCGATCCCAAGAAGTGCACCTCGCGCAAGATGGTGAAGTTTAAACTAGCCGTCGAGCTTCCGAACCTCAAGGCCGTTCCGTACGGCGTCCTGGTCCTGGACCCCTTCGCCCCGAAGGCCGTCTCCCGCGAGGACTCGGAGCGGGTGAAGGCGCACGGCGTTCTCGTAATGGACCTATCCTGGGAGAACATCGAGCACTTCCCCAAGGTCCGCAAGGACGCCGCGCACCGCGCGCTGCCTTATCTTTTAGCGGCAAACCCGGTCAACTGGGGCAAGCCCATGCGATTGACGAGCGCCGAGGCGGTGGCCGCCACCCTTTACATCGTGGGAGAGAAGGAGCAGGCGCGTCAGGTACTGTCGAAGTTCACCTGGGGCGAGCAGTTCTTCGTCCTGAACAAAGAGCTCCTGGACCGTTACTCTTCCGTGGAGACCAGCCAGGAGGTCGTGGGGATCCAATGGGACTATTGCGAGAAGCCGGATCAGAACGAGGTCGAGCAAAAGTAAAAGAGCGATATCAGTAAATCCCCCTGTAAGGATACCTAGCGTCCTTATCGTTTCATTGAATGAAACAACTTAAGACCACGGAGTGATGGTTTTGCCTATCGATTACACTGACGAGGACATAGTCGCGCGATGGGAGGAGTTCCTGGAGGCGGAGGAGAACCGCCTCAAGCTGCTGGAGCTCACCGACCGGCTTCCTGACCTGAGGAGCCTGACCGTCACCTATTCGGACATCGACCGTTTCGATCCGGACTTCGCCAGCTTCATCCTCAACCACCCGGACCGTGCCCTGCGGAAAGGGGAGGACATCATCAAACGCCTAACCAACTCCGCCCGGTCCACCGCGGACGTGCACCTGCGCATCAGGGAGCTGCCGAGGGACAGCCGCATCGATATCCGCGATCTGAGGAGCGAGGACCTGGGGAAGCTGATCTCGGTGGAAGGTCTTGTACGCAAGGCCACTGAGGTTCGACCGCGACTTATCCTAGGGGTGTTCAAGTGCATGCGCTGCCCCGCCCGGATCCTGGAACCGCAGGAAGGGCTGTACTTCCGGGAGCCCATGGAATGCTACAAGGAGCAGGAGGGCTGCGGACGCACCGCCGGGAGCACCAAGTTCCAATTGCTAACGGAGGAATCCGCTTACGTGGACACGCAGAAGGTGGAGATGCAGGAGTCTCCGGAAGGTCTTCGCGGAGGAGCTCAGCCTGAACGGCTGGCAGCGTTCCTGGAGGACGACCTGGCCGGCATGATCTCCCCTGGTGACCGGGTAGTTCTGAACGGCATCCTGCGCAGCCAGCAGAAGGGCGACCGCATCAAGTCGACGCTCTTCGACATCGACCTGGCGGTCGTCTCCATGGAGTTCGAGCAGCACGAGTACGAGGAGGTCCTGATCTCGGAAGAGGACGAAGCGCTCATTCGGAAGGAAGCCAAGGACCCCGAGGTGTTCCGCAAGATCGTCGGCTCCATCGCCCCGGCCATCCATGGTTACGAGGAGGTGAAGGAGAGCATCGCGCTCCAATTGTTCGGAGGAACGGCCAAGCTTCTGGAGGACGGAACGAAGATCAGGGGCGACATCCACATCCTGCTGGTCGGTGACCCCGGCGTCGCCAAGTGCGTCACCAGCGACGCGAAGGTGCTCATGGGCGACCGCACCGAGAGGAACATCCGGGAGCTCGTGGACCACTGGCTATCGGTGAACGAGGTCAAGGAGGTGGATGACGGGGAGTACGCAGACGCTGACTTCGAGGTGATGACCTTCACCTCCCGCGGACGCATTGAAAAGGGTAAGGCGGTAAGAGTATGGAAGAGGGACTCGCCCCGCCGCTTGATCAAATTCACAACCGAGGGCGGAAGGACGCTCACGGTAACGCCGACGCATCCGCTTTTCGTGCAGAACGCTTACTACATGGCGCAACGGCAAGCGGACAAGATCGTCGAAGGGAACTATCTGGCGGTCACATCCGACAAAGGCCCGGACGGCAACTTCTGCGGCTTCGACCGCGGGTTCGGCTGGGACCAGGTCGTGAAGCGCGAGGAGATAAAGCGCGAGGAGGAGTTCGTTTACGATGTTGAGGTAGCGGAAACGCACATCTTCGTTGCCAATGGGATATTATCTCACAACAGCCAGATCCTGCGTTACATGTCGGAGATGGCCCCCCGTGGAATATACGCCTCCGGAAAGAGCTCGTCCGCGGCCGGTCTCTGCGTTTCGCCCGAATCCCTCATAGAGGTGGACGGCAAGCAATTGCCGATAGGCGATTTCGTCGAGTCGCGCATGCGCGCCCCGATGGAGGTCGAGCCGGGGGTGTGGAGGCAGGAGACGAGGGTTAACGGCGTGACCACCGTGTCGGCCGATCGTCATATGGACGTCCGACCGGTGGTTTCCCTGTTCCGCCTGCGAACCCCTTCATTTCTTGTGGAACTCTCCACCGACGCTGGTAACAGCGTTCGCATCACCCCCGAGACCATGGTCCGGGTGCGAAACGGGCATCAGGACCGGTGGGTCAAAGCGTCTGACACGTCCGTCGGCGATACGGTGCTCACGGCACCATCTGGCTCATCGAAAATTGAGGTATCGTTGAGCAGGATAGTGAGCGTCAAGGAGGTTCGTGAAGACCTGCCGCCTCACGTCTACGATCTGACGGTCGAAGGGGCGCACAGCTTCGTCGCCAACGGATTTCTTGTGCACAACACCGCCGCCGCCGTAAAGGACGAGTTCGGCGACGGACGGTGGACCTTGGAGGCCGGTGCGTTGGTACTGGCGGACAAAGGGCTGGCGGCCATAGACGAACTGGACAAGATGTCCGATCAGGACCGTTCGTCAATGCACGAGGCCATGGAGTCGCAGCGGGTGAGCGTGGCCAAGGCCGGTATAACCGCCTCGTTGCAGTGCCGCTGCTCCATGCTCGGCGCGGCCAACCCCAAGCTCGGCCGTTTCGATGACGCGGAGCCGCTGGCATCCCAGATCAACATGCCTCCGGCGCTCCTATCGCGTTTCGATCTGATCTTCGCGCTGACGGACAAGCCCAACGCGGCCAAGGACCAGAAGATCGCCGAGCACATCCTGAAAGGCCACGTCCGCGGCGAACTTCGAAACGTGCCCAACCCCGAAAGCATCAAGGGGATCGATTACCAGCGCATCATGGAGGAGACCGACGTTCTCCGCCCGATATACGACCGGGAGTTCATGCGGAAGTTCGTAGCGTACGCGAAACGTTACACGCCGGTGCTTACGGACGACGCGAGGCAGATGATCATCGAAAAGTACCTCGCCATCAGGAAGCTCGGGGAGAAGGCCGGTTCCTCCGTGCCTATCACGGCAAGGCAGCTGGAAGCGTTCATACGTCTATCGGAAGCGTCAGCCCGCATACGCCTTTCTCCGATCGTGGAGACCGAGGACGCCGACCGGGCCATAAAGATCGTGGAGCACTACCTGAAGAAGATGGCCTCCGACGAGGGAACGATCGACGTGGACAAGCTGATGACCGGGACCACCCGCAACGAGAGGAACCGCATATCGTTGGTCAGACAGCTCATACACGAGCACTCCGACCCCAGCTCGGGAGCGTCAGAGATAACGCTCATCCAGAGGGCCGCCGACCGGAACCTCTCCGAGGCGGAGCTTAAGACGGCCATCAGCAAGCTGAAGCAGAGCGGGGACATCTACGAGCCGAAGCCCGGCCACTACAAACTGACGTCCCTCAACTGAGGAAAGGTTTATCATCATGCCCCTAGACTCAGGTGCGATGAGCGACATCCGGGTGAAGGTTCACAGGCGCGGGGGCGACGTGCTCATAGCAGCCTGCGATAGCGACCTGATAGGCCGCAAGCTCAAGGAAGGGGAGCTTCGCCTGGAGGTCAGCGACGAGTTCTACGGCGGTGACCGGGGCGACCAGGAGATGCTCCTGAACCGGCTGGCAATGGCCACCATGGCCAACCTTGTCGGGGAGAACGCATGCCGCATCGCCGCCGAGCATGATTTCATTGACCGGGAGTGCGTGATGACCATCGAGGGCGTTCCGCACGCCCAGATGGTAAGGTATTGAAATGTCCTTCTGCGTAAAGTGTGGTGCGGACGGTCCGACGTACCGTTCGCTGTGCGAGTCATGTTTCCTGGAAGGGAAGGTCTTCACCTCCCTCCCGGACCACGTGGACGTGTTCCAATGCGGCCACTGCGGCGATTATCTTCTGGACGGCAAGTGGCTGGACATCGAGGCCCGTGAGGAAGTGTCCGAAAAAGCGACGGAGCTGGCGCTGCAGATCAGCAAGGACGCCGAACCCGTTAACGTGGGATTGCACGGCGAGAAGATCGACGAGGCGAACTATCACGTGGGAATGACCATAACCATGACCGTCGAGGGTCTGGAGGTCAATGAGGCGAGAACGACGATCGCCCGCTTCAAGAACACTTCCTGCCCGAGATGCAACAAGCTGATGGGCAATTATTACGAAGGTACGTTGCAGGTCCGCACCAGGGACCGCAAGATGCCCGAGGACCAGCGCGAGGAGATCCTGGACCGCATCCTCAAGATGATAGCCGAGCACACCAAGGACAACCGCGAGCTGTTCATCTCCAAGGTCAACCGGCTCAACACCAAGGAGGGCGGCCTCGACGTCATTCTGTCCTCGTCGACCGTCGGCAAGCACATCGCCCACCAGCTGGCCGATCAGTACGCCGCCGAGGTAAAGGAGACGGCCAAGCTGGTCACCCAGAAGCAGGGGAAGGACCTCTACCGCGTGACGTTCCTCGTGCGTTTACCGGCCTACCGCTTCGGGGATATCGTACGTTACGAGGGCAAGCTGCATCTGGTCGGCGCGCTGCGCGCCAACTCCACCAAGCTTACGAACCTGAAGACCTCGCAGGGGCTCATGGTCAGCAACAGCGACATGATATCCGCCAAGGTCGTCGGCCGCAAGGAGGACATCCTGGAAGCGGTAATCGTCACCGAGACGGACCGCGAGGTGCAGGTCATGCACCCCACCAGCTTCAAGGTCTTCGACCTGAAGAAGCCGCCCAAGTTCGAGCGCAAGGGCGACACGGTGAAGGTGTTCCAGCTGGACGAGGAGTATTATCTTCTTCCGCTGCAGGGTTAGTTATTCTCCTACGACACCATCTCCCTTCTATTGAACAGGTACATCCCCAGTCCCAGGCATACTGCGACGTATACGGCAAGGACCGCCAGGGACAGCCAAACATCAGGGTAGTAGCTCCAGTAGGTCATGAACTCCCCGTTGCCGATCGGTATCGATTCCATGACGTCGGTGGGGTAAGGCTCGATCATGATGTAGCTTATCACGGAACCGCAGAAGGTCAGCATGAACCAGGGCTTGATCTCGCCTATCGGCAACAGCTGCGTGATCAGCGGCAGTATCATGAGCAGGGCGAAGAGGGTCAGCACCAGGGAACCGGTGGAGCCCTTGAAGATCGACGATATCAGGAAACCGAGCGCAGCCGCGGCCGCGCCGTAGGCGCAGGCGAAGAGCATGGAATAAACCGCGAGCACGGTGGCACCGCCGGTCATGGCGAAGGTGAGCAATGCCGCTACGCCGTAGTACACGACCAGCATCAGGACGATGATGCCAACGGTCGATAGGTACTTCCCGATGAATATCGAGGAGCGCCTCACCGGGTTAGGAAATAGCAGGTATCCAGTGCGGGACTGGAACTCGGAGACGATGGCGTCCCCGGCGAACATTGTCGCGCCGATGACGATAAGGATGTTCGCCCAGCTTATGAAGCCCGACATGTAGTCGGCAGGGTCCTCCGCGGCCTCCGCGCCGAGGGCGATCGGCAGTCCGAAGGTGAGGCCGAGGAGCAGAGCTTCCAGGGCGATCAGGCCGAGCAGCCTCTTGGAACGCAGGTGCTTCAGCACATCGTACTTGGCGACGGTCACGATCTGCTGCAGGTCGGACGGAAGCCTTTCCCGATTGTTCACCACGTTGGCGTTCTCCATGATATCACCTCGACTCCATGATCAGCGACATGTACAGCGATTCCAGGGCCAGTCCGGACTCTTTGAAGGAGACGACCATCAGGCCCAGGTTCTGCAGCTCGATCAGCAAACGGGCCTGAGCGTCCTCCGCTCCCTCGAAGTCGATGGCGAAAGAAAGATCTCCAGTGACGCCGAAACCTTTCACGCCAGGCACGGAGCGCAGGCGGTCGAACATTTCCGGCGTGAGCGGCCTCATCGTCTGAACCTCGATCTTTTTAATTTTGACCTCATCCAGCAGGTCAGCCACGCTTCCCGACCGCAGGAGCTTGCCACGGTTGATGAGCGAGACGTCGGTGCAGACCTCCTGCACTTCGTTGAGGAGGTGGGAGGACATGAGCACGGTCACGTCCATGCTCTTCAGCTGCTTGAGGATGTCGCGAACCTCGACCATTCCCCTGGGATCAAGTCCGGAGGTCGGCTCGTCCAGGATTATGACGGACGGCTGATGGAGCAAGGCCTGAGCGATGGCCAGGCGCTGTTTCATGCCCTTGGAGAACTTGCCCACCCGCTGGTCCTTCCACTCGGTCAGCTTGACCATGTCCAGAAGGTCCCTTCCCCGGTTGGTGCTCTCGCCTACGGACATGCCACGCAGCGCGCCGAGGTAATGGAGCGTCTCCATCGGCGTCAGGTAAGGATAGAATTCAGGCGTCTCCACCACCGCGCCGACGTCGGCAAGGGCGGTCTTGGGGTCCTGCATCACGCTCACTCCGTTGATGAACACTTCGCCGGAGGTTGCGGTGAGCATGGCGGTGATGATCTTGATGCTTGTCGTCTTTCCAGCCCCGTTGGGGCCGAGGAAGCCCATGAAGGAGCGACCGGGCACGTTCAGCTCCAGGGCGTCTACGGCCCGGAAGCCTCCCCCGTACACCTTGGTCAATCCGTGTACCTGGATGGGTGCGTCCATTTGGATCATGCGATTATTCCCGAATGACTATAATTCATTATTGACCCTACTGTCCTTGTTCGTCAAGGCCGAGCAGGCCAAGGATTAATTCCCCCTGCGCCAATCCAGACGGCAAGATGTACCCGTCGTCGCTGATCGAGGAGACGGTGGTCCGGTTGCTCAGAGAGGCGGAATGCCGTCTGCCGCCGGACGTCCACGCCGCCCTGCGCCACGCCCTGGAGATAGAAACGGAAGAGATGCCGCGCTCCCAGCTGATGGCCATCCTGAGCAACGTGGACAGGGCGGCGGAGCGTTCCGTTCCCATGTGCCAGGACACCGGGCTTCCGGTGTTCTTCGTTCGGGGGCGATGCGACCATCGCGTCCTCGGGTCCATTCGCAAGGGAGTGGCCAGGGCCACCGAGGAAATTCCGCTGCGTCCGAACACCGTGGACCCTGTTTCAAGGGCGAACTTCGGCTCCAACCTCGGCGAGGGGATGCCTCCGGTGCACATCGAGCTGGCCGATCAGGATCGTCTCGAAATCTCCGTCCTGCCCAAGGGGGCCGGCTCGGAGAACTGGAGCGCGCTTGGCATGCTGAACCCCTCGGAAGGAATGGAGGGTGTGCGCCGCTACGTCATCGAGCGCGTCGTTCGTGCAGGCTCTCGTCCCTGCCCGCCCATTGTCGTGGGGGTAGGGATCGGAGGAACGGCGGACATGGCCTGTGCGCTGGCCAAAAAGGCCCTGCTCAGGAAGCTGGGGTCCCGCAGCGACGACGCCATCCTCGCCGACCTGGAATCGAAACTGCAAGGGCAGATCAACTCGCTGGGCCTGGGCCCCATGGGACTGGGCGGAAGCACCACTTGCCTCGGCGTACTCGTAGAGAAGGCGCACTGCCATACGGCCACTCTGCCCGTCGCGGTTTCGCTGAACTGCTGGGCAGCCCGGAAGGCATTCGCCAGGGTCTATCCGGACGGCCGCGTCAAGTTCTCCCAGGGGGGCTTCGATTGAAGGCCCGGAGCATCAGAAGCCCCATGGACGAATCGGAGGCCCGGTCCCTCAGAGCAGGGGAAATCGTCACCTTGAGCGGGGAATTGTTTACGGCAAGGGACGAGGCGCACCTGCGCATTCTTGAGCTATTGCGATCGAGGCACGAACTGCCATTCCGGCTGGAAGGCATGGCCGTCTACCACTGCGGCCCGATAATGCGACAGGATGGAACATGGAAGGTTGTGGCGGCCGGGCCGACCACCAGCGCCCGCTTGGACCGCCTGGCTCCCGAACTGATAAGAAAGTGCCGTCCCCGGCTCTTGATCGGAAAGGGCGGCATGTCCTCGGAGACGCTCGAAGCGATGAAGGAGGTGGGATGCGCCTATCTGGCCTTCCCGGGCGGGGCGGCCGTGCTGGCCGCCGATGCGCTACCTGAGGTGCTGGGCGTGCACTGGGAGGACCTCGGGATGCCGGAGGCGGTCTGGCATCTCCGCGCTGAAAACTTCGGACCGTTGGTGGTGGCCATGGACTCTCACGGGCGGTCGCTGTTCAAAGAGGTCGAGGACGCGGTCAGGAAGAGATCAGTCCTTATCTGAGTCGTCCCGGTCCAGCAGCTCCGGTTTGCGGCGGACCTTGTAGTTGACGTATATCCCGATCATGAGGACGATTATCGAAACGTTCAGGCCGACGATCATCAGCGAGTGAGCAAGATCGAGCCCTAGAAGGAACGTCTGGGTGTTGTTGACGTTATCGTACGCCATCTCCACGTCCAGCTCCCTCACCTCGAAGGGCGTCAGTCCCACGGTGAGCGTCTTGGTCAGGAACGACTCCTTGCTGAACGTTATGGTGTAGGATCCCGACGGTACCTGGGAGAAGGAGTAGTTGCCGTCCTCGTCGGTCAGCGTTTCGGCGGTGAACAGGGGACTGGACAATTTCACGGTCACCCCTTTCAGACCGTCACCGTCGTACTCCACGTTGCCGCCCAGCTCAGCTGGCTGCTCCTGCAGGACGAAGTCGACGCTCTTGGTCTCGCCCCTGACCAGAACAACCGGGGGCATGGGATCGGAAGAATAATAACCGACCTTGCTGGCGACCACCGTATAAGTTCCAGGCTGGACCTTGGATATCTCGTACCTGCCCAGAGGGTTTACGGAAATGTTGGAGTAGCTGCGCTGTTCGTTGATCAGCGTGACCGTGGCCTGATAGATCGGAGCGGTGCCGTTGGTGACGTATCCGGTCATCTTGCACAGGACCTCGAGCATGGTGAAGTTCAGACGGACAGATTGACCGCTCTTGATCAGCACGTTTACGTAACTGATGTTGGCGGAATGATTGAGGAACGAAGCCGTGACGTTGTACAGGCCGGGAACGAAGTTGCTTGGCATGGTGTAATTGCCATCGGCGTTCGTGGTCGTCTTGTAGGTCGTCAGGGTGGTGACGTTGGTAGCCCGCACCTCCACTCCCGGGAACGCCGAGCCGGTCTCGTTGACCGCTCTGCCGACGAGGTCGGTACCGCTGACGCCGGCCGAGGATGCCCTATCCGGAACGTAGGCGGAGCAAAGGACCAGGGCTAGGGCCAGCAGCACCACGGGGAGCTTTCGCATGCGGATAGTGCAAGGTCGAAGCATGGATTTAACATTAATCAGGGTAGGATACCCGCAAAGGACCGCTCTCCCCGGTCACCGAGGCCAGGAACATGACCCGGAACGCGATGAGGAGCGAGCAGGACCGCAAGGCACTTTCCCTCCAGGCCCGAGCGTCCTTCCGGTCGAACCACCTCCCGCCACTGGTGGGCCCTTCGATGAAAATCCTTCCCTGACGAACGATGCAGCTCTGATCCGACAACGCCCTTGCCAGTTCGTCGATGGAGATCCAGTCGCTCAAGCGCAGCTCGGAGCGCAGGAGGTCCATGCCTTCTTTTTCATCATCGTCCAGGAACGGCGGGATGTCCTCGGGGCGCATCCTGTCCAGCGTCATCAAGGAATAGGAAAGTCCAGTCCCGAACTCCGGGGAACGGACCGCGATGCGCCTCCCGGAGGCGGTCATGGCCGCCCAGAAGACCCCGAACAGCCCAGGGGCGATCACCCTCTCCAGGCAGTGGCGCAGCGAGAGGAGCTCTATGCGCAGGTCGTCTCCCACAGGCCATAACACCTCGTCCGGAGGTTCCCACAGCCCGGGCGCACCAGTCTTCCAATCCTCCTGCAGGACGTAACGCAGCTCGAGCAGGCGGNNATGCTGGCCAGCATGTCCTCCGGGTCCGCGACGGCTCTGTCCCACTCCTTCCAGGGCAGCCTGGCGCCCTCCTTCCCCCGAACGAACCACCTCATCGACGCACCGTACCTAATTCTCCCCTGCGCCGACTTAAAACCTGTGCTGCTCTCTCATTTTCGATTGTCTGATGCTAAGGTAAATATAAACCGGCAATAGATAGAACCCGCTTTTCGAAGGTTGAGACATGCAGAGGGTGAAGAAGAAGGCTAGCAAGCAGGAGGTGCTCTCCCTGCTCGATCCGCTCATCGCGGAATGGTTCGACTCGCGGTTCGACGGTCTTACCGAACCGCAATCCTACGCCATCCCGTTAATTCACGAGCGCAAGAGCGTGCTGGTCTCCTCGCCCACCGGCTCCGGGAAGACCTTGACCGCCTTCACTTCCATCATCAACGAGCTGTTCAAGTACGCCAAGGACGGCAAGCTGGAGGACCGCATCTACGCCGTTTACGTTTCGCCGCTGAAGGCGCTGGCGAACGACATCAACAAGAACCTCGAGGAGCCGCTGGCCCAGATGAACGAGCTGGCCAGGCAGAAAGGGTACGAATTTCCCAAGGTTCGCGTCGGCGTGCGCTCCGGTGACACGTCCCAATCGGAAAGGCAGAAGCAGCTGCGCAAGCCGCCGCACATCTTCATCACCACTCCCGAATCGTTAGCTCTTGTGCTCGCCGCACCGAAGTTCCGGGAGAAGTTCTCCCAGGTCGAGTACATCATCGTGGACGAGATCCACGAGATCTGCGACTCCAAGCGCGGCGTGCATCTCTCCATCACGTTGGAAAGGCTGCAGGACCTCTGCCAACGACCGATCACCCGCATCGGGCTGTCGGCCACCCTGGCGCCCATCGAGGACATCGCCTCGTACCTGGTCGGCTACCAGGACGGGAACGTTCGTCCCGTCGAGCTCATCGAGGTACTGACGAAAAGGAACCTGGACCTTGAGGTGGTCTGCCCGACGGAGGACATGACCGCGCTGCCGTACGAGATCGTGAACGCCCGGATGTACGACGGCCTCCGGGACATGGTGAACGCGCATCAGACCACGCTCATATTCACCAATACCCGCTCGGGAACGGAGCAGGTCGTCTACAAGCTTCGGGAACGCGGCATCGAGAGCATCGAGGCCCATCACGGGTCGCTTGCTAAAGAAACTCGCCTGGACGTGGAGGACCGTCTCAAGCGCGGCGAGCTGCGCTGCGTCGTCTCGTCCACCTCGCTAGAGCTGGGAATAGACATCGGCTCTGTAGACCTCGTATGCCAGATAGGCTCGCCGAAGAGCGTGGCCAAGGGATTGCAGCGCATCGGGCGCTCCGGCCATTCCGTCGGGAAGACGCCCAAGGGCCGCATGATGGTCCTGGACCTGGACGACCTGGTGGAGTGCGCCGTGCTCTGCCGGGCGGCGCATCGCCGTAACATCGACCGGGTCACGATACCGGAGAACGCCTTGGACGTGCTGGCGCAGACGCTGGTCGGCATGTCCCTGGAAAGGCGCTGGACCGTGGACGAGGCGCTGAGCATGGTGCGTAACTCGTACTGCTACCGCAACCTCTCCCGCGACGAGCTGCTGCAGACGCTGCGCTATCTGGGCAGCAAGGACGCCTTCGAAGGGGTTTACTCGAAGCTCTGGTACGATCCGGACGAGGGCGTCTTCGGGAAGAAGAAGGGCGCCCGGATGATCTACTTCCTGAACCAGGGAACCATTCCTGAGGAAGCTTCCTACAAAGTGTTCAACGAGCGCAGCGGGCTGGTCGGCGACCTTTCGGAGAAGTTCGTGGAGCGCCTCAGCACCAGGGACGTGTTCATCCTGGGCGGCCGCCCGTACGAATACGTCCGGGCCAAGGGCATGCGCGTCTACGTTCGTTCGGCGCCGGGGCGGAAACCGACCGTTCCCTCGTGGACCGGAGAGATGCTTCCCCGGTCGTTCGACCTGTCCATGGAGATAGCCCGCTTCCGCGGAGAGATGGAGTCGAAGCTCGTTGAACCGGAGGGAGAGGTCGTTCAATGGCTCATGGACAACTTCTCCATCGACCACGGTTCCGCCCTGTCGCTTCTGCACTACTTCAAGGAGCAGCAGGCCGCGGTCGGGATACCTAACCAGCGACGCCTCCTCGTCGAAGGCTACCTGGACCGCCAGGGCAACAGCGGGCTGATCTTCCACTTCCCCTTCGGGCGGCGGGTGAACGACGCTCTTTCCCGAACGTACGCCTTCCTGCTGACGCAGCGCATGGGGTGCAACGTTTCCGTGTCGATATCGGACGACTCCTTCCTTCTGGTCGCTCCGAAGCGCATCGACCTGAACCTGATACCGGGATTGATCCGTTCCGGCGAGATGCGCGGGATACTGCGCAGAGCGGTGAAGGATTCGGAGATCTTCAAGCAGCGCTTCCGGCACGTGGCCGCCCGCTCCTTCATGATACTCAGGAACTACAAGGGCCGGGAGGTTTCCGTCAATCGACAACAGGTCCGCTCGCAGTACCTGCTGGACTACCTTACCTCATTGGAGTCCGTGCCGGTCATAGAGGAGACGTACCGGGAGGTCCTGGAGGACGTCATGGACATCCAGAAGGCCGAGCTCATCGTGCGCTCCATGGAGTCCGGGGAGATGGTCATGACCACCATCCCCTATAATCCGGTACCGTCGCCCTTCGGGCACAACATCGTTCTCGCCGGAATTTCGGACATCGTGATGATGGAGGACCGCTCGTCGCTGTTGCGGGAGCTGCACCGGAAAGTGCTCTCGAAGGTGCTTGGGGACGAGCAGAATTTCCAGTTCGAGGAGGAGAAGGTCAACGCCCACTTCCGCGCGAAAAGGGGGATCGCCGAGGATAAGCAGGGCTTGCTGGACCTCATCGTTAGGGCGGGCCCGCTGCACGTGTTCCGGGAGAAGGGCAGGAGCGTCTACCCGTACTGCCGGCCGACCAGGGAGCAGGTGGACGAGTGGGCCTCCGAGCTGTTGGCCGAAGGAAGGATATCCTCGGTGCACCTGGATGACGTTTATTACGTGGCCACGGAGCAGCTGCCCGTCTACGTCTCATTGTCCGATCCCTCGGAGCCCAAGGACGACGAATTGGCGGCGTTGGCGATGCTGGGCGTCGCTCGGACGCCCCCGGAGCTCGAAAAGCTCCTGGACCAGGACCGCGAGGCGGTCGGAAAGCTCCTGCGTTCCCTGGAGTCCAAGAACCTGATCGGCCGTGTGGCTTACGATAAGGGCCGATTCTCCTACCGTTCCCGGAATATCGAACGTATACCGAAGCAGAAGGCCGTCGACTCCGCGCTGCTCCGTCATCTGGACCTGTGGGCGCCGGCCACCGCCGACGAGGCGGCCTTCGCCCTGCATCTTGCGGAGCCCGAGGTGACCAACGCCCTCAGGCAGATGACCGAGGGGGGACTGCTCGAAGAAGGGCGCTTCATCGTCGGAGAGCGCGAGCAATACATGCTCAAGAGGGACCATCTCCGCCTGAAGCACGGCTCGGAGGTCTTCGATCATCGGACAGTTGACGGATACCAGAGGTCCAAGCTGGAGCGGAGGTTCGCAAGCATAGAGGAATGCTTCCAGTTCTTCGGGGAGATGGGGCTTCTTTACGATATCGGGCGAAGGGTGGAGAACTTCAGCCTGGACGAGTGGAGGTACCTGCGGGAGAGCGGCCGTGTGCTCAACGGACGATTCGTCCGCGGGCGGGTCCGTTACATCCTGGAGGAGGACGCGCCCCTGTACGTCAAAGCGTACCGCAACTTCGCCCCGAACGATATGGACGGGAGGGTGTTGCAGAGGGTCCGCGATCTCGGCGGGGCGAGCATGCGCGAGCTGGTTCGGGATATGCCGGAGGACAAGGGGTCGATAAGGGACTCGCTGGACCGCCTGGACCGCAACATGTACATCGTGCGTAGGTACGAGGACGGGGAGGACTGGTCCCGGGAGAACTTCTACCAGGCGATCGACGTTCCAGAGTTCGACGGGAACCC
>DUJZ01000016.1 GCA_013329565.1 Methanomassiliicoccales archaeon | reverse complement strand
GACGGAAGGATAATCCCCTTCTGCGCTTACAACAGTGGACCGACGTACCGTGAACAGGTGGAGAAAAAGTTCTCCGTGCCCATCGAGGAGTGGAGACGGACCAGGGGAACGGAGCACACCTAAGGAGGACCTATAATGATCGTGAGCATCGAGAAGTGCATGCATTGCGGCGCCTGCGTGGGCTCCTGCCCCCAGAACGCCATCTATCTCAACGAGATAGTGCTGGAGTTCAACGATAACTGCAACAGGTGCGGCCGCTGCGTGCGTCTATGCCCCGCCGGCGCCTTGAAGATGGAGGGAAAGAAATGAAGACCGATTACGACGTGATCGTGGTCGGGGCCGGCCCCGCCGGGAGCATGACCGCCAAGCACGCGGCCAAGAAGGGCGCCCGGGTACTGATGATCGAGAAGCGCCAGGAGATCGGCGCCTCGCTGCGTTGCGCCGAGGGCGTCAACAAGAAGGGATTGGCCAAGGCCGGCGTACCGGTCGACAAGCGCTGGGTCTCCGCCGATATCGCCGGGGCCAAGCTGGTCTCGCCAGGCGGACATGTGTTCCGCATAGACGAGAGCCAGGCCGGGGCCGAGGTGGGACTGGTCCTGGAGAGGCACCTCTTCGACAAGGCCATGGCCGCCGACGCCGCCCGGGCCGGTGCGGAGATCTGGCTCAAGACCGCCGCCGTCGACGTGATGAAGGAGGGCGATAAGGTCGTTGGGGTGAAGGCAAAGCGCGAAGGCGAGCCGATGACGCTCACCGCCGGATGCGTAGTGGCCGCGGACGGGTTCGAGTCCCAGGTGGCCCGCTGGGCCGGCATCGACACGTCCCTGAAGGCTGGCGACATCACCACCTGCTACCAGTACCGCATGGCCAATCTGAAGACCGAGCCGGACTACTGCGAGTTCATCATCGGCTCCGTCGCACCGGGCGGATACATCTGGGTGTTTCCCAAGGGAGACGACACGGCCAACGTTGGTATCGGCGTTCTTGCCTCCAAGCTCAAGAAGCCGGGCGAGGTCAAGATGTACCTGGACAGCTGGATAAAGAAAGATCCCCGGTTGAGCTGCGGGCAGCCGTTGGAAGCCCTGGCCGGAGGCGTTTCCGTATCGCCGCCGGTGGAGCAGTCCGTGATGAACGGCCTGATCCTGGTCGGGGATTCCGCGCGCATGATCGACCCCATAACCGGAGGCGGTATCGCCAACGGACTCCTGGCCGGCAAGCTCGCCGGCGAGGTGCTGGGTGATTGTGTACAGGCCAACGATTACTCCGAGTCGGCCCTGATGCCCTATGACAAGAAGTGGCGCGACGCCATGGAGAACCGCCTGTGGCGCAACTGGATGGCCAAGGAGAAGTTCCTTACCCTGTCGGACAAGACCTTGGACGGCGTGATCGACACGCTCTCCACGGCCAACGTTGACAAGATGTCGGTGCACAACATCCTGATCGCCATCAAGGAGAAGCACCCCGATCTGGTCAAGGAGTTCGAGGAACTGATCTGAAACCTCTTTCCTGAAAACCCTTTAATCTGTTTTCACTCCGGGAACCCCGGTGTCTGCTGCAAAAGGCTGGCCGCCCTTTTTCCGGATGACGTCCATGACCTACTGTGGCTGGTCCGTCAAAGCCACCATGCTGCCCCCGCCCCCGGCCCCGGTGAGCTTTGCCCCGTAGGAATAGGGGAGGACGGACGACACCAGCTTGTCTAGCTCCCTGGACGAGACGCCTAGTATGGCCAGGAGCTTGTGGTCCTTGGTCATGTTCCTGCCGAGCGCTTCCAGGTCGCCCATGGCCATCTGTCGTACGCCTTCCATGGTCACGTCCCCGATCTCATCAACTATGTCCCGGGCGAAGGTGTTGTGGTCCACGTACCTTTTCACCTTGGCCACCAGGGGACCGGTCGGCTTCGATTTGCCGGTGAAGCCGACCACCAGGGTCATTTTAGGGACCTTTAGATCATGAACGCACCAGCGGCGGGTGTCGCGGGATATCTCCCAGAGGAAGTTCTCCCCTCGTTCCCTCTGGACCAGGATGCCGTTGCCGTGGGTGCAGGTCGAGGTGTCTATCGGACTTGCTCTTCTCTGCACCTCGCACTCCACCTCGAAAGCCTCTCTGGCCACCAAATCCTCTTTGAAACCGTCCTTGGAGGATCTCAAGGCGGCCAGTAAGGCGACGGTCACCGCCGCCGAGGAACCCAATCCCGAACCGGACGGGAAGTCGGAGTCGGTGAGCACCGCGGTCGGAGGGGCGTTGTGCTTGGCCAGGCACGCTGAGACGTAGGAGTGGTCGTGCGGACCGAGGGGTATCCCGTTCAAGGACGAGATGGTCCCCGGTCTGATCTGGCATCGTAGTCGTAGGCCTATGGCCACGGATACCGCCGGCTTTCCGAACACCACCGCGTGCTCGCCGAGCAATATCACCTTGGCCGGTGCCGAAGCGCCCCAGGTTCGACCGGGCATCTGGCGACCTTCACAGACCGTACTTGCGGCCCATGGCCTGCATGGCCTGGTCGGGGCTCTTCCCGCCCAGCTCCTTCAAGGCCGCGTTCCACCATTCGTCCTCGAACTTGGCCAGGGCGGCCTCGAACATCTCCAGGACGTCGACCTTGTTTTCCTTGTTCACCAGCGTTAACTCCAGATTGTGGTCGAGACCCTGGAACATGTCCTCGCTCATGAAGTCGGGCATCACGTTCACGACCAGGTCCAGCAGGGCGTTGGCCACAGAGATGAACAGCCGCTCCCGCTTCTGCGGGGAGGGCATGGACTCCTTGGCCATGCTCTCCACGATGCCGGAGAACCACAGGTCCCTTATGATGTAGGCGCGCGAAGCCCAGTAATCCTCGTCCCCGCACTCCTCGCATCCGCATTCGTCCTCGTGCTGCAGGACCGAGCCCATCTTCTCCCGGGCCTGGTCCATGAGCTCGTTCGGGACCGCTCCGCCTAAGAAGTCCTTGGGGGAGTCCCACCACTGGTCCTCGAAGGCGACCAGGGCCTCCATGAGCTCCCGCTCGTCGTTGAAGTCGTCTCCCTGGGATGCCAGGAACTGGTCACGGAACAGGGAGAGCAGGTCCACCTCGTGCTCCTTGTTGATGATGGATATGGAGAGGTAGTCGTCCAGGTTCTCCTGGAAGATGTAAGATAGGTCCTCGGGAAGGTTGAGGCCGATGCGCTCCAGGATCGCGTTGGCTGCCGTCAGGAAAAGCACCTCGTCCATTTCCTCCTTGGAGACCTGCTCGGCCTTCAGGCCGTCCACGATATCCTGGAGCATGGCGTCCTTGAACATCAAGGCCCGGATGGGGTTATTCGACAGCACTGGGTTCTCAACCATTGGATTCTGCCCAGGTTCCGCCGTCTTGCCTTTCTTAGCCTCTTTTGGCTTGCTTTCCTTGGTCTTC
>DUJZ01000055.1 GCA_013329565.1 Methanomassiliicoccales archaeon | reverse complement strand
CCCGTCCCGTCACCCGCCCCATCCGTCATTTGACCGGCGCATTCACCGCAGGAGCCGTCCTGCAGCGTGTCGCGGTCCTGGGACCTCAGCTGGTCCCGGGTCCGATCGCAATCGCCGTTCATGTTCCCTCCGTTGACCGTTCCGGTCTCATCGTCATCGAGGGAACCGGCAGCGAAGCCTGATCCCGCGGATGCCGCGGAGGCGATCATCGCGATGAGGACCAAAGCTCCGATCAGGGTCCCTATGACCATTTTCTTGTTCATTTTTTTCATCTCCTTGATGCGCCGGACCGACGCACCTGATCGATTTCCAAGCGTTGAAAAGGTGTATAAAACCCCACCTGAAAAGGGGTGAAAGGTTTGCAGAAAAGTGAAAACTGGACGCCCTTTGCTCACTTTTCGATGGAGACCGACACTTTGTTCGTGACCCCGTGTCGCTCCTTGGTCACCAACCCCTTCTCGATCAATCGGTCGATGACCCGGGACACCTTGGAGTCGGACATCTTGGTCCTGACGATGAGGTCCTTCTGAAGGGCGCTTCCCCCGAGGTCGACGATGGTTCGGTACATGAACCTCTCATCCCCATTGAGCAGCCTGAGCACCAAGAGGTTCTCGTTCGATACGTTCGGTGGAACGTCCTCGACCCCCTGCGCCTCCTCCACTGTAGATGTAACGACCGGTTCCTTCGTATGCTCCACCCGGACCTCGGTGGCCGGAGGGCTGCTGTTGACAGCTATGGGGACATAGTCCTCCTTGAAGGCCCAATAGGACAGCCCCGTGCCGGCGATGAACGCTCCGGTGATGATCAGGACGATGTTGTTGATCTCGTAGGTCGTCCGATCGGTGTCAACCCCTCCGTTCATGCCCCCGGAGGTTCCCCCGGAATCGGTGGGCGTGAGCACCCCGTACAGAACCAACGCGATGCCAGCAACGGCCACTATCAATGCGATCCATTTGCTCTTCATGCTAGGGACCTCCCGCTCATCGTCCTAGGTTCTTCATGATATTATAGGCGATCTTTTCTCAATTCTGTTCCAGAGACCTATCCAGGTCGGCGATGATATCCTCAGTGTCCTCGATGCCCACGGAAAGCCGTATCATCCCTTCCCCGATGCCCAGCTTCTGCCTTTCTTCGAATGAGTATGCGGTATGCGAGGTGTTCACCGGCATACTGGCCAACGACTCCACGCCGCCCAGGCTGGCCGCCTTGGCGATGATCTCGAAGCGCTTCAGGGCACGCTCGGCCGCCTGCCGGCCGCCCTTCACCTCGAACGTCACCATTCCGCCGAAGCCGTCCATCTGCCTCTTCGCCAGCTCGTGGTCCGGATGCGATTCCAGTCCAGGATAGATGCACTTGGATACCATGGCATGGGACTCCAGGAACTTGGCCACGGCCATGGCGTTGGAATCGTGCTTGCGGACCCTCAGGTCCAAGGTCCGCATGCCCCTTCCCAACAGGTACGCCGGGAGCGGGTCCATCACGCCGCCGTACAGCTTCCGCCTCAGGTGCACCTGCTCCATGTGCTTCATGGAACCGGCAACGAAGCCGGCGATGACGTCCGAGTGGCCGTTGAGGTACTTGGTGGCGCTGTGCAGGACGATGTCCACGCCCATCTCCAAAGGACGCTGCAGGATAGGTGATGCGAAAGTGTTGTCGATCATGACCAGGCATCCTTTCTCATGCGCCAGTTTGCACGCCTCGCGGATGTCGATGAGCTTGAGCAGGGGATTGGTCGGGCTCTCCAGATAGAGCACTTTTGTTTGATCGTCTATCACCGCGCACAGCTCCGCCGGGTCGGTGGTGGGGACGAAGTGCACATCCACCCCCAGGCGGGGCATCTCGTTCTTCAGGAAGTTGTAGGTTCCTCCGTACAGGTCCTGCATGGCCACCGCCTTATCGCCCTTCTGCAGGAAGGTCAACAGCGCCGACGTTATCGCCGCCATTCCCGATGAGAACGCCAGGGAGGACTCCGCCCCCTCGAGCGAAGCCAGCTTATCCTCCACGGCCCTCACCGTGGGGTTGCTGTACCGAGAATAGATGTAGGTACCGTCGGGAACCTCGCCGTTCCAGGTGCGCGGTTCCTCGGTGGGGAAGGCGAAAGTGCTGCTCTGAAATATCGGGGTGTTGATGGCGCCCTCGTAACGCAGGGACTTGTCTCCGTCGTGCACGGAGCGGGTGGACATTCCTTTCTTGGGCATCCGTCGGACATTCCCTCGGATGCGTATAATCGTTCTCCCGTCACTCGCCGGTTCGGCGAATGATGACCGAAAGGACGTCACCGTCCGCCAGGCGGTGCTCCAGACCGACCATCTGCCCGGGGAACCTAGCGCTCTTTCCCCAGATCAGGGCGTAGCGGAAGTTCTGCCGGAACACCCGGTGCATGGAGTCGCAGACGTCCCCCACGGTCGCCCCGTGCTTGGTGATGAGCGGAACGTCCAGATCGGCATCCTCCCCCTGCTTCTTCATGTACACCCGGATCAGCTCGAGCCTCTCGAATATCCGGGCCTTGAGCTCGTCTATGCCGATGTTCTTCACGGCGGAAATGAACACCGGGTCCCAGTGCTTGAACTTCATGCGGACCTCCTTGAGGTACTCCGCGTCCGAGATATCGATCTTGTTGATGGCCAGCACCGCGTTTATGTATATGCGGTTCCCGGCCAGGACGTCCACCAGCTGGTCCTGGTCGATGTCCTCGCGTATGACCACGTCGGCGTTGACCAGCCCGAACTCCATGATCATGGCCTTGGCCAGATCAAGGTCCAGCTTGGTGAGCTTGACCGTGGTCTTGATGTCGACGCCTCCGATGTCCTTCTTGGAGATCACCACGTCCGGGGGATGGCTGTTGATGCGCATCCCGGCGTTCTCCAGCTCACGGACCAGCACCTGCAGGTTGGTGTCGTAGAAGTCCAGAACGAAAAGCACCAGGTCCGAGGCGCGGACGACGGAGATGACCTCCCTGCCGCGGCCTTTGCCCTTCGAGGCGTCACGGATCAAACCGGGCATGTCCAGGACCTGTATCTTCGCTCCCATGTATTCGTACGCACCCGGAACCACGTCCAGGGTGGTGAAGTCGTAAGCCCCGACCTCGCTCCTCGCTCCGGTCAAGGTGTTGAGCAGAGTGGACTTTCCGACGCTCGGGAAACCGACCAAGGCCACGGTGGCGTTCCCGCTCTTCTTGACCGAGTATCCCTTGGCAGGGCCTCCGCTGGAGGCTCTCCGCTTCTCCACATCCTCTTTAAGCTTGGCTATCTTGGCCTTCAGCTTTCCGATGTGGTATTCGGTGGCCTTGTTCTTCTGGGTCTTGTCGATCTCTTCCTGGATCGCCTTTATCTGCTCTTCGATCGTCGAGGCCATCTTCGCCTGTCCTCACTCCACTGTGGTGCCCGCCTTTCCGTTCAGGGCATCCATCAACCGGTCGGCGGAAGTGATGATCGCCTTTCGACCGGTGGCCTTCACGAACCTGGTCGCCGCCTCGACCTTGGGACCCATGGACCCCGGAAGGAACTGGCCCTCCGTGGCATGGCGGCTCAGCTCATCGACCGTCACCTTACGGAGAGGGCGCGGCCTGTCGCTCGTGAAATCCAGATAGACCGCCTCAACATCGGTCACCATTATTAAAATATCGGCATGCAACACCAAAGCCAATCTGGCCGACGCGAGGTCCTTGTCCACCACAGCTTCCACGCCTGAGAAGCCTGCACCGCTCTGCACCACCGGGACGCCTCCGCCACCCCCGCACAGCACGGCGAACGGCGGGGTGAGCGATTCCGCCAAAGTTCGTAAATGCTCTTCCTTGGCCACCTTCACCACGTCCGGGGACGGGACCACCCGACGCATGCCGCCCCTTTTCACGTCCTCATGGAACACCCATCCCTTCTCCTTGGTGAGCTCCGACGCCCTCTCTTTCGAATAGTAAGGTCCGACGGGTTTGGTCGGATCGCGGAAGGCCGGGTCGTCCGCCGACACCACGGTGCGGGTGATGACCGGGATCATCGGAACTTCCTTGCGCGCCGAACGGCAGGCCCGGTCCCAGGCCTGCAGCGCCAGGTAGGCTATCTGTCCCTGCGATTCCGCGACGCACACGTCCAGGGGCATGGGCGGTACCTCCGCATGGCACATCTCGTTCCTCAGCAGGATGTTTCCGACCTGCGGGCCGTTCCCGTGAGTGACGATCATCCGCGGATAATAGTCCAGCAGCGGCAACATCATACGGAAGGCCTCCTGCAGGTTGGCCATCTGAACGTCGTCCGTGGCCTCCTGGCCGGCCTTGAGGATGGCGTTACCGCCCAGGGCCAGAACGGCCAACCTGCCCTCGCCCGGCCTCGCTCCCGCCATGGTCCTAACGAAAGGGTTTAAAGATACTATATTTATGGCCGGACGATGTCTTTAATCGGCGATATAAATGAGATGACCAAGGGGGTGCGGCAGTCCAAGATGTCCATCTGGGTGGGCATGGCCTTGGCTCTC
>DUJZ01000040.1 GCA_013329565.1 Methanomassiliicoccales archaeon | reverse complement strand
GGCGAAGTTAGGAACCCCTTCGTCCTGGTCCATGGCTCCGTGCCCGGCCCCACCAAGAGGCTGGTCCGGATGAGGGACCCGGTCAGGAGGCAGAAGCCGGACATGAAGGATGCACCGGAGATGGTGTACATATCCACCGAGTCCAAGCAGGGGGCGTAAGCAATGTCCAAAGTCAACGTATATTCATTGAGCGGCGAGGTCCTGAGGACCGAGGCTCTGCCCGAGGTGTTCTCCACCGCGTTCAGGCCTGACGTCATACACAGGGCCGTGGTCGCCGAGGAGTCCAACAAGAGGCAGCCCTACGGTCCGAAGCCCGGCGCCGGCATAAGGCACTCGGTCTCCACCTGGGGCAAGGGCCGCGGTGTGGCCCGTGTCCAGAGGCTGTCCTCGGGAGCGAAGGGTGCTGAGTCCCCCAACAACGTTGGAGGTCGCCGTGCCCACCCACCCCGGGTCGACAAGGTGTGGACCATGAAGGTCAACCAGAAGGAGAAGACCCTCGCCAAGTGCTCCGCGCTGGCCGCCACGGCCGACGAGGAGAAGGTCAGGGCCAGGGGTCACCGCTTCAACGAGGGGCTCACCCTCCCAGTGGTCGTAGAGGACCGCCTGGAGGACGTGAAGAGCACCTCCGAGGTACTGGACACCCTGAGGAGCATCGGAGTATCCGACGATGTGATCCGCGCCAAGGACGGCATAAGGATCAGGGCGGGACGCGGCAAGATGCGCGGACGCCCCTACCGGATGCCCCGCGGCCTACTGATCGTCGTCTCGGCGCATGACGCCGCGGTGGTCAAGGGCGCCAGGAACCTTCCCGGCGTCGAGGTGGCCTTCGCGGAGATGCTGAACTCCGGCAACCTGGCCCCCGGCGGACTGCCCGGCCGGCTGACTGTGTTCACCGAGTCCGCCTTAAAGAAGATAGGAGAGTGGTGAGCATGGCCAGAAAGGTACTGCTTTACCCGTACGTGACGGAAAAGACCATGAACTACATGACCGGCACGCCTACCCAGGATTTCACGGACGGCAACAAGATCGAGTTCATCGTGGACCGCTTCGCCACCAAGGCGGAGATCAAGGGCGCCTTCGAGACGCACTTCGAGGTCAAGGTGGACAAGGTCTGGACCAAGATCTCCAAGGATGGCAAGCACGCCGTAATCAAGCTGGCTGAAGGATACTCTGCCGAGGACATCGGCATGAGGATCGGAGTGTTCTGAGGAGGGGGAACATGGGAAGACAACTGAGACAACAGAGAAGGGGTCGTGGGACCATGACCTATACTTCCCCGAGCCACAGGCACGTGGGAGAGATCAAGCACCCGTACACCGAGCTCAAGACCGGAACGGTAACGGACATAGTGCACGCCCCTGGCCGTAACAGCCCGGTGGCCGAGGTACGGTTCGAGAACGGCAAGAAGGACAGGATCATCGCCGTCGAGGGGCTGATGGTCGGACAGGATATCAGCGTGGACGGCTCCCTGAGCCTGAAGCCCGGGAGCATCATGCCCCTGGCCAACATCCCCGAGGGCACTCTGATATACAACCTGGAGGCCAGGCCTGGCGACGGCGGCAAGTTCGTAAGGACCGCCGGAACCTACGCCACCGTGGTCACCAAGGGCGACACCGTCGTGGTGCAGCTGCCCTCCGGGGCATTGAAGAACTTCGACCCCCGCTGCCGCGCCGGCGTGGGGATCGTCGCCGGTGGAGGGGCTTCCGAGAAGCCCTTCGCCAAGGCAGGTAAGAAGTTCCACGCATACCGCAGCAAGAGCAAGGCATACTTCAAGGTGAAGGGAGTGGCGATGAACGCCGTCGACCACCCGCACGGCGGTGGAGGTCACCCCCACGTTGGTAAGCCCAGCACGGTTTCGAGGAACGCTCCGCCGGGAAGGAAGGTAGGAAGGCTTTCCCCCCAGAAGAAGAGGAAGTGATTCTAGATGGCTGAAGACAAGCTAACTGGCACCAAGGCCTCGAGGAGGAAGCAGCGGAAGAAGAAGGGCATGATGACCGCCCGTAGGAAGAAGGAGTTCACCTACCGCGGATTCACCATGGAGCAGCTCCTGGAGATGCCCTTCGATGAAATGGTCGACCTCCTGCCGTCTAGGGTTAGAAGGTCGTTCCGCCGCGGACTCAACGAGGAGCAGAAGACCACCTTCGACAAGATCGTGGATGGAGAGCAGGAAGTGGTGCGCACGCACCGCCGTGACATACCCGTCGTGCCGGCCTTCGTGGGCCGCCGCGTGTCCGTATACAACGGTAAGGAATTCAAGGAAGTGGAGATAAAGCCCGAGATGATCGGGCACTTCCTGGGCGAGTTCGCCCAGACCAGGGGATCTGTGAAGCACTCCGGTCCGGGCGTCGGTGCGACCAGGGGCTCCAAGTTCATGCCGCTGAAGTGAGGTGAAAAAATGGTAGGATACACTGCACAAGCCGATCCGGACACCACGTCCAAGGCTATCGCCAAGGAACTGCCCATCTCACCCAAGTTCTCGAGGGAGATCTGCCGCATGATAAGGGGCAAGAAGGTCGATGTCGCCATCCAGATGCTGGAAGAGGTAGTGGAGCTGCGCCGCCCGGTGCCGATCCGCCGCCACAACTACGGCGTGGCGCACAAGACCGGTGTCGGACCCGGGAGATTCCCGAAGAAGGCCGCCGCGGCCATCATCAAGGTGCTGCAGAGCGCCAAGAGCAACGCGGAATACAAGGGCCTGGATGCCGACAACATGCGCGTGCGCATAGTCTCCGCCCACCACGGGCGGACCATCCCCGGCTACATGCCGAGGGCGCATGGCCGCAGCACCGCCTGGGACCAGCAGACCGTCAACATCGAGGTCATATTGGAGGAGGTTCAGTAAATGGCCAGCGAGAGGAAGTTCACACAGGAGAACATCAGAAGGGTGCTTCTCAAGGAGCACCTGATGAAGACCGTAGACCGAGCTGGCTTCGGAGGCGTGGACGTGCAAAGGACCCCCATGGGCACCAGGGTCACCCTGGTCGTGGAGCGTCCCGGCA
>DUJZ01000096.1 GCA_013329565.1 Methanomassiliicoccales archaeon | reverse complement strand
ACAGGTAGCGACAATGTTTATTAGTCCGCATCACGAATCCGATATTGGGATCGATTTGACAACCAACTACGATTACTTCATGAGCATGGATGTCAGCCCTTATGCTGGGCAGTGGGTCGCCATCTGTGATGAGAAGCTCATCGCCCATTCCTCATCGTTCAAGGACGTCTATCAGCTGGCGAAGAGCAGATGTGGTCGGTCAAAGCCCTTCATCGCCATGGTTCCCACTCCCGACACCATGATCTTGTGATCAAATGGTACTGAGCTTCAAGTACAAGGAAGTGGCCAATCCCGAGGGCATCAAAAAGAAGAGGCCGATGGTGCCGGTCACGTTTTCCAATGGCGAGGTCTCCTTCGAGACGCTTGCTCTCCTGGACTCAGGAGCCGACGCCTCGGCGATATCAAAGGAGATGGCTGAGGTGCTCGGTCTTGACCTCACAGGAAAACCTGAGAAATCCTACGGCATCGGAGGGGCGGTCGACACCATCACATCGCGAGTGAACATCTCTGTCCAGAAGGGTCATGAGCATTACATCATGACCGTGGATGTCAGGGTAATTCTCAAGGATGATATACAGCTTCCGCCACTTCTAGGCAGAGCTGGTTTCTTCGATGAGTTCGAGATCACCTTCAACGATCACAAGAAGAAGATCACCCTGAAGAAGTTGGATGTGGTCAGTAGACGTTTTCCCAAGGACAACGGTCAGTCTTGAATCTCACTTCACGTCCAGATCGAACTTGCTGTCGTACAGCATGTCCGCGTCCGTCACAAAGGTTTGCACTTGACCGATATTCCCATTGACAATATCCCAATCCTATTCGGGATGACGTTGATGCGGCCCCTCACTTCCTGGTTAGGCTTCAGGACCTCCGCCTCCACCATTCCTTTCACTTCCGCGTTCCCGAAGATAAAGGCTCTCACGTTACGAGCCTCGTGCTCCGCCTCGTTCTTCAAGTGAACGACGACGTCCATCGCTCTGCTTTCCTTGGCCTCCCCGACAAGCTCCAGTTCCACCGGGATGCCCGGAGATGTTAGGGCGTCTGTCCTTGGGCGACCATGACCATCAGGGAACAACCAGGGCGAACGGATGAGAGCCAACGGTCGTCCTCTTCTCTGGCGGAGGCGACGGACCTGGCGGTCCAGGCTTTCAACCTTCTAGCTCACCAGTTCCGTTACTTGATCTTCAGGACGCCCATTATCAGCAGCACTATGATCGCCAGCACTATCGCTCCCAGCAGTCCGAATATGAACCAGCCGATGACGAACGCTATCACCGAGCCAAGGCCCAGGGCCCCCCAATTCATGGTTATTGCCATAACATCACCGTTAACAATGAGATAATTGGAGCTTATAATATCATGCCTCCGAGAACATTGCCGCTTGTGTCTTTATTATCCTGAATTTCCGCCTTTTACGCTTCACGTCCAGATCGAACTTGCTGTCGTACAGCACGTCCTCGTCCGTGAGCAACGGTTTGCATTTGACGGATATTCCCAACGAAAGGATGCCGACGCGGTTCGGTATGACGGTTATGCGCCCCTCGGTCTCCTCGTTCGGCTTCAGCGCCTCCGCCTCCACCATTCCCTTGACCTCCGCGTCCCCGAATATGAAGGCGCGGACGTTCCTGGCTTCGAAATCAGCCTCGTTCTTCAAGTGAACGACGACGTCGATCGCCCGGCCCTCCCTCGCTTCGCCGACAAGCTCCAGTTCGGCTGAGATGTTAGGATACGTCGAGCGCACTTCCTTCCGGGACGTCTCCATGGCCTTGCGCAGAAGCTCCAACTGATCCTTACCTTCCTTCTGCGCCTGCAAGGCGTCCGCGTACGCCTTCTGCGTTCCCGGCAGATCTATGCGCTGCCGGTTCGCTCTTTCCAGCATCTCCGAGAGCTGCTTTGATAGCTGCTCCGGCGTCTCCCCGGCCGTGCGTCCGAGGACATTTATCGACGTTTCCAGGGAATTGAACGCCTCCCACAGGTCACCTTTCTTAGCCTGCGTCTCCGCGTCCGCCCAGACCTCCCAGGAGCGTCCGGTCTCCTTTCCTGAACGCGAAGATCTCTCGATCGTCCGGCGCACCTTCTCCTTCTGCTCCTGGAACATGTCCCTCATTCCCGCTTTCACCAGGTCGACGTTCCTGGCGAGTCGGTTAAGATCGCGCGGGGTGATGCTGTTCACGATGACGCTATCTATCTCGCCTATCTCGGCGGAGAACCGCTCCTGCATCTTCAGGCGTTTGATGAGGTCGTGCAGGGGGTTGAACTCCCAGAGCAGTTCGTTCGTCCTTACCGTCAAGAATTCATTGAGGCCATTCTTCGCCCTTCTCAGATACAGCGAGGCGGAATCGAAGCGCATCTCCTTCAGCGAGGTCCAGGACTGATCGAGCAGCTCCTCGACGTGGTCCTTGCGCGGATCGAGCACTTCCAACGAATTCAACGTTTCGCGCATGTCGTTGTATTCCGTTAGACGGGACTCGTACATCTCCGAGACGGAGCGCAGCTCGTCCTTAGCCGCCCCGACGGTGCTGAGCGCCTGGACGAAGCGTCCCTGGACCATGAGCGCCTTTGCTCTTTCCAGAGCTTTTTGTGATGCAGGCGGGCGCAGTCCCGCTTTCGCCTCCTCCTTCAGGCGGGTCTCAAACTTTCGTAGTTCTTCGTCCGCCAGCGCCTTGTCCTGCAGAACGCGCTCCAATTCCTCGCGGAAAGAACGAGCTAGAAGATGAGCGTGCCGGTAGCGGTGGTTCTTGAGCGCCTCCTCGATGTCCTCGGCGAGCTTTCTTGCCGCACGGAGGTCTTCCCACGACGAACGCTCCGTCGTGAGGCCGCCGGCGAAGGACATGAGCGTCGTGACGCGTTCGCGAGCGATGTTCTGTGAACGGTCAAGAGCGCGCTGCACGGCGTCCGCCGCCCCGGTCACGTTTCCAGTGCGGCGCAACGCTCTCGCTTGCTCCAGGAGCACCGTGGCGTCCTGGACATCGGCCTTCATCTCCCTGAGCTGGTCCAGAGCCTCCTCCAAACGGGCCAGGCCGTCCGTCAGGCGCCGATCGTCCTGCAGCGTCTGGTCCAGTTCGCTCTTGACCAGCTCGACGGCCTGCACGGCCTCGGCCATCTTCCTCTCGTTCAGAGCGGAACGTCCCCGGTTCAGTATCTGCTGCACGTGGCCGACGGTGAAGCCCGAAGCGACCGCCCTGTCGAGGTCCTTCTGGCATTTGTTCAG
>DUJZ01000144.1 GCA_013329565.1 Methanomassiliicoccales archaeon | reverse complement strand
GTTCAAGGTGAAGCCGGAGATGCAGCCCTGGGGCGGGCTGATGGCGGTGTTCCTCGATCCCGACGGGAACGAGCTGATGGTGCTGGAGCACCCTGACCGCTACCGGAAATGAACCTCGATATCATTAACTACCATGGGTAGCTAACTACCATGGGTAGCAATCGCTAAGAGGAGAGGAGCCAATGCTGGAGATAGAGAACCTTACCGTGGAGATCGAGGGACGGGAGATATTGCACGATCTGTCCCTGAACGTCATGACCGGCTATACCACCGTCCTCTTCGGTCCGAACGGATCGGGGAAATCGACCTTGCTGATGACCATAATGGGTTTCTCGGGCTACAAGGTGAAGAGCGGCCGGATACTGCTCAATGGGGAGGACATCACTCACCTGCCGGTGAACGAGAGGGCGAAGCGCGGCATCGGCATGATGATGCAGCGGCCCCCGAACCTGACCGGGGTAAGGCTCAAGGACCTGGTCCGGGTGACCAGCAAGGGGAACGTGGACACGGAGAAGGTCGCCGAGGAGCTTGATATGGCCCGCTTTTTGGAGAGGGATGTCAACGTCGGCTTCTCCGGCGGGGAGATCAAACGTTCCGAGATACTGCAGCTCACCGCCCAGGACCCGTGCCTGAT
This sequence comes from Methanomassiliicoccales archaeon, assembly GCA_013329565.1. Lineage (GTDB taxonomy): Archaea > Thermoplasmatota > Thermoplasmata > Methanomassiliicoccales > UBA472 > UBA472 > UBA472 sp8940u. Next base: position 2,365 of record DUJZ01000144.1, on the reverse strand, counting down.
ATTGCTGGACGAGCCGGAGAGCGGGGTGGACATGGTATCCATAGAGAAGCTGGGGGTAAAGGTGCACGACCTTCTCACCGGCCCCACCCACTGCGCCGGCTGGAGGGAGAAGAGCGGGAAGGCGGCGCTCATCATAACCCATACCGGCCAGATACTTGATTACGTGGAAGCGGACCGCGGGTACGTCATGTGCAACGGCACCGTGGCCTGCTCCGGGAACCCGCGCGAGCTTCTGGCCGAGATCCGCAAGATGGGATATCAGGAGTGCATCCGCTGCAAGATCAACCAGGCCAATCTGATCAAGGAGAACATCGTTTCCGAGGGGTGAAAATGGTCAGCAACGAGGAGAAAAGGGCCAGGGACGCCCTCAAGAAGGAGGCGAAGTTCGGCGAGGACATCGACCTGGATGCCTATCACGAAGGAAGGAGGGACATCGCCGAGGTGGAGTCCATGGAGGACCTCCCCGAGGACACCAGAACAACCATGCTGGACTCCGGCATAACCCCGTCCGGAAAGGGTCGCTCCGGTAACTTCCTGCTCATGGACAACAGCGTGGTCCACTCGGCGATAATGGGCGAGGGCGTGGAGCTCATGCCCTTGCGCCAAGCACTGAAAGTGCACGATTGGTTGAAGGATTACGTGTGGAAGGCGGTGCAGCCTGACACGGACAAGTACACCGCGGAGACGTATCTGCAGAAGGCGGATGGTTATTTCATCCGCGCCTTGCCTGGAGCCAAGGTAAAGATGCCGGTTCAGACCTGCCTTCTATTGAAGAACCGCAACACCAAGCAGTACGTGCATAACGTGCTCATCGCCGAGGAAGGTTCGGAGTTCGAGGTCGTGACCGGCTGCGCCACCACCAAGGGCGTGGAGAAGGGATTGCATCTCGGCATCTCGGAGTTCTTCATGAAGAAGAACTCCAAGCTGACCTTCACCATGGTCCACAACTGGTCGGAGTTCATCGGAGTCCGTCCGCGCACCAGCGTGATCATGGACGAGGGGACGACATACATCAACAACTACGTGGCTCTGAAACCGGTCAAGACCATCCAGACCTATCCGACCGCGCACATGAACGGGCCGAACGGCGTGTGCCGCTTCAATACCGTGGCCGTCGCCCATCCGGGCGGCGTCCTGGACCTCGGGTCCCGGGCCATATTGAACGCTCCGGGCTGCAAGGCCGAGCTCATCTCCAGGACCATAACCACCGGCGGCACCGTCATCGCCAGAGGTCAGCTGATAGGCAACTCGCCGGGCATCAAGGCCCATCTGGAATGCAAGGGCCTGATCCTCAGCGACAAGGGAGTGCAGATCGCCATTCCCGAGCTGGAAGCCCGCGTCCCGGACGTGGAGATGACCCACGAGGCCGCCGTCGGAAAGATCGCCCAGGACCAGGTCGAGTACCTGATGTCCCGCGGCCTTACCGAGGAGGAGGCGGTGGGAATGATCGTCCGCGGATTCCTGGACGTGGGCATAAGGGGAATTCCGGACCATCTCAAGGCGGAGATCGAAAAGACCCTCAAGGAGACCGACGTCCGCGGATCTTGAGGGAAATGCCGCACAAAACCTTTCGTCTTATTTTTCTTCAAACCAGATCACCAAAGTATTAATTTCCAGCACCATCATCCCAGCTGGGGAATGTCTATTGTTCGCGGGGAACGAACTGCAAGTTGAGACCTCCGTCCACGCCGCCATGAAGACCTTGCGCGGAGTGGAACGAACGCAGATAGCGAAGTTCCTGATAGATCCGGTGGTCCTATACGTTCTGGCGGCGACGTCCAAACGCTGCCTGACCGTGCCAGAGATGGCCCTGTTGGTCAACCTGCCTGCGGCAACCTGCTACAAGCTGATCTGCCAGATGGACAAGCTCGGACTGGTCGCCTTCTGCAGCAACGGGCGCACCAACGGGCGTGGAAAGGCGGCCGCCTACACCTCGGTGCTCAAGGAGATGCACCTGGAGATGAAGAACAGCGCCATCGTGCTCCGGGTAACATGGAAGAACGGCACCAGCGACGAGTTCCGCAGGGACCTGGTGCCTCAGACGGTGGATAGGTGTCTCTTCGCAGAGGTGAGCCTGATCGCGGCCGTGGCCGACAGCGCCATATCTGACTGAGCATCAGTAAGATTGATTAGATGCCAGCACTTTGACCTAGGTCATGCGCGTGGTCAAGCGTTCCGGGGAAGTGGAGGAGTTCGATCCGGCCAAGGCGCTCAACGCCATTCTGAGGGTCGGAACGTCACCCGAGGAGGCGCAGGCCATCCTGGAATCGGTGAGGCCGCACCTGTACGACGGGATGACCACCGAGGAGCTCTACAGGCACATACGCTCCCATATGGGCCGCTGCGAGGCTAGCAAGTTCTCGCT
>DUJZ01000133.1:3214-3545 GCA_013329565.1 Methanomassiliicoccales archaeon | reverse complement strand
CTTTACAAGCACACCCAGATGGAGGTCACCTTCGGCATCATCAACCTGGCCCTGGTGGACAACCAGCCCCGGGTGCTGACGCTGAAGGAGGAGCTGCAGATATTCATCGACCACCGCCACAACATGGTGGTCCGCCGCACCAAGTTCGATCTGGCCCAAGCCAGAAAGCGAGACCACATCCTGCAGGGTCTCGTCAAGGCCATCAGCGCTCTGGACGAGACGCTGCATATAATCCGATCGGCCAACTCCCCCGAGGAGGCGCGCAACGGGCTCATGGCCCGCTTCGAGCTGGACGAGGAGCAGGCCAAGGCCATCCTGGACATGCGCCTGC
>DUJZ01000133.1:0-3205 GCA_013329565.1 Methanomassiliicoccales archaeon | reverse complement strand
CGGCGACGAGCGCCGCACCGAGATAGTCGCTCACGCCTTGGACATGGACATCGAGGACCTCATCCCCAACGAGGAGATGGTGCTCATGATCACCCAGGACGGCTACATTAAACGAATGCCATTGGACACCTACAAGCAGCAGCGCCGCGGCGGTCTGGGCTTAATGGGCATGGAGACCAAGGAGGAGGACGTGGTCACGGACCTCTTCGTCAGCATGACCCACGACCATGTGATGTTCTTCACCGACTTCGGAAAGATGTATTCACTGAAGGCGTGGCAGGTGCCGGTCGGCTCCCGCCAGTCCAAGGGCAAGCCCATCGTGAACCTGCTGCCCAAGCTGGAGGAAGGCGAGAGGATCATGGCCACCCGCCCGATAACCAAGTTGGCCGGGGACCACTACCTGGTGTTCGCCACCCGGGCCGGTATAATCAAGAAGACTCCGCTCTCGGCATACGCCAACATCCGGTCCCGCGGCCTCATCGCCGTAGGGCTGGAGGAGGGCGACAAGCTGGTGGACGTAAAGCTCACCGACGGTTCGAAGGAGATAATCCTGGCCACCCGGAAGGGGCTGGCGGCCCGCTTCGACGAGGGACAGGTGCGGCCCATGGGCCGTCCGGCGCACGGCGTCATCGGCATCCGTCCGGACCAGGACGACGAGGTGGTCAGCATGGCCACCGTGACCAGCGACTCCCAACTGCTGACCGTGACGGAGAACGGCTACGGCAAGATATCCGTGGTCGGCAAGAAGGAGGCCGACGACGAACGGGACACCTACCGCAAGACCCACCGCGGCAGCAAGGGCGTCATAACCATCCGTACGGAAGGTCGCAACGGCGATGTCGTTTCCGTCATGGAGGTGGAGAAGGACGACGAGCTCATCCTGGCCACCGTCAACGGCATGGTGCAGCGCATCCGGGTCGCGGACATCCGGGTCATGGGGCGGGCCACGCAGGGCGTGACGGTCATGGACCTGCGCGATGACGACAAGGTGATCGCCGTGGCCAGGCTGGCCGGCCGCAAAGAGGAGCAGGCGGTCCAGGAAGCCGAGGTGCACGAGGACGCCGGCTTCCCGGAGATGATGGAGCCCGAAGATCCAGAGAATGATACGCCCGAGCAAGAGGAGGAGTGAGCGGGCGAATATCTTTATGCTCCCATCGGAATATCATCTAAAGCCTGGGCAGGGTCCGGATCATCATATCTGGACATGTCAGGCACGGCGGTGAGGTCCAATGTTGCGCGATTCGATACCAGGACTGGAAAAGGTCTTCCGAACCGACATCGAGGCGCCGAAGGTAGTTCTGGTGACCGGTCCCCCGGGCTCCATGAAGACCTCCTTCTGCTACTCGGTCATCTCGAACTATCTGGAGAGGTCGGGGGAGTTCGGCCTTTATGTGACGTTGGAAGAGACCGCGGACAGCCACCTGCGCAACATGCGCAGCCTGAACATCGCGCTGAACGACAAGATGGAGATCTCGGACTTCACCGACCTTCGGGAGCTGGACGAGATAGTGGAGGTGGACGCCCCCACCGATTACATGGACTTCATCATACAGATGATCAGCTATCAAAAGAAGAAGCACGGCGACCAGTTCACCGTGTTCGCTCTCGATTCACTAGGTGCGCTGTACTCTCTGATGGAGGATGTCAAGGGAATACGGAAGAAGATGTTCTACTTCTTCAAGACCCTGAGGGATTATAACCTGACCTGCTTCATAGTCATGGAGAGGGGACCGAACACCCCATCCGAGCTGCTGGGCGACGAGGGGTTCCTGGTCGACGGCATAATCGAGCTGGGCCTGGACCGCACCCGCGGGAAGCTGGTGCGGTACATGCGGGTGGAGAAGATGAGGGCCTGCGAGCACAGCATGGAGAGGCACACCCTGGAGGTCGGGGAGAATGGCCTCACGGTGCTGGGGCCCACCCTGGCCTGAATATCACGAGGTGAAACGATGTCCGACGAGCAAATACCTATCTGGCAGGTGATCGAGGAGTTCAAGGAGAAGATAAAGGACCAAGAGGCCGACATCAAGAGGCGCAAGGAGGACCTGGAGAAGTGGGAATCCACCCTCAGGTCCAAGGAGGACCATCTGGACCAGGTACAGCAGTCCCAGGCCTCGAAGGATGCGGAGCTGAAGGACCGCGAGGCGAAGGTCGTTCCCCGCGAGGAGGCGGCCGCCCGCACGGAGAATGAGCTGGCGGCGCTGAACGCGGAACTGCGTACGAGGGAAGAGGAGATGCACCGCCTGCGGGTGGACCTGGAGCGGAGGGACCGTGAGGTGCTTCAGCAGGAGGAGCAGGTGCGCTCGCTGTTCCAGCAGGCCAACGAGCATGATGCCATCATGCGCGAGGTCACCAAGAAGATCTCCCTGATGGAAGAGCAGATGCACGAGGAGGTCAACCTGGTCAAGCAATCTTTGGAAGCGACCAACGCCCGCCGGGAGGAGATGCTGGCCAAGATCAAGGTCATGGAGGAGCAGGCTGACGCTCTCGCTACCAGCAAACGGGTGACCATGGAGGAGCAGAAGCGCCTGGTGGACTGGGAGCGGTCGCTCACGGAAAGAGAGGAAGCGTTGACCGCCCGGGAGGCGGTTCTGTTGAGACGTGAGGGTGCCCCAGCTCCGGCGGCGGAGTCTTTCGAGGGCGGGGAGGCCGAGGAGAAGGTGGCACAGTCCCTGGTGACCAAGGTCGAGGACGTCACCGAGCCGATCATACCGGCCGTCGAGCCTCCGGCCGAGAAGGTTGAGGTCAAGGAAGAGATGAAAGAAGAGGCCAAGGAGAAGTCGGCGCCGATCCCCCCGAAGGCGGAGCCCGAGCCAGCTTTGGCCGAGGTGCCGCCGAAGGCCGTGGAATCTGAGAAAAAGCCCGTTCCCGCACCTCTTCCGGACATCAAGTGCCCCAACTGCGGAACCATCAACGACGGTGCCGCGAAGCGCTGCTACGCCTGCGGTCAGAAGCTGGACGAGGAATCGATAAAGGCCATGGAGGCCAAGAAGGCCGAGCGCGCCGCCGAGGAAGCCCGCAAGGAGGCGGAGCGCAAGGCGGCCGAGGAGAGGCTAGAGGCAGAGCGGAGGTCCGAGGATGCCAAGAAGGAAGCCGAACGGGTCGCTGAGGAGGAAAATGCCAAGCCAGCTTCCGAACCGTCAGAGCCTCGGTCGCCCGCCGAGGGCAAGAAGCCAGTGTCGATAAGGAAGATAATCAAGAGGAA
>DUJZ01000071.1 GCA_013329565.1 Methanomassiliicoccales archaeon | reverse complement strand
GGTGATCATGATCACCCGGATGCCGGCGGTACGGCATTTCCGCACCGCCTCCATGGCTTCCTTCCGAGGGGCGTCCATCATTCCGACCAAGCCCATGAACGTGAAGTCCCTCTCCAGGGACGATTCCTCCAGAGGAACGTCCGTGACGTCCCGAACGGCGATCGCCAGCACCCGCAAGGCGCGGCCGGCCATCTCGTTGTTCTTGGCCAGCAACGAATCCGCCGCCCCCTTGTCCAGGTCCAGGTCCTTCTCCCGGACCCGGCGTTTGGTGCACAGGGGGACGACGCTCTCCGCCGCGCCCTTCATGAAAGCCATCCTCCGGCCGTCCACCTGGTGCACGGTGGTCATGCGCTTCTTGACCGAATCGAACGCCAGCTCGAATATTCGCGGGCTGTTCTTGGCCACCTCGCCCTCGTCGATCCCGGCCTTGCGGGCGGTCACTATCAACGTCCCTTCCGTCGGATCGCCCCGCACCTTCCACTTGCCATCCTCCTGGTACAACGAGGAATCGTTGCACATCGCCCCGGCCACCAGCAGCATCACCAGGTCCTCGCGCTTGGCCATATCTATCGTTTCGCCCTGCACGACGAACTTGCCCTGGGGCTCGAACCCTTCCCCGGAGACGTTGACGGTCTCCCCGATGAAGATCTCCCGGATGTTCATCTCGCCCTTGGTCAGCGTTCCTGTTTTATCGGTGCAGATCACGGTGGCGCTGCCAAGGGATTCCACGGCCGGCAGCTTGCGCATCACCGCCTTGCGCTTGGCCATGCGCTGCAATCCCAGGGCAAGAGAAACGGTCACCACGGCGGGCAGCCCCTCTGGTATGGCCGCGACCGCCAAGCTGACGGACGTAAGGAACATCTCCTCCGCCGCCACCCCCCTGAGGTAGCCAACGGCGAAGATGAAGGCGCACACTCCCAGGACCATTATTCCCAGCTGCTTTCCTAGGCGGTCCAGCTTCTTCTGCAGCGGGGTATCCTCGTCATCGGACTGGACCATCCTGGCGATGTTGCCTAACTGGGTGAGCATTCCGGTGGAGGTGACCACCGCTCTCCCCCGGCCGTGGTCCACGGTACAACCGGAGAACACCATGTTGTCGCGGTCCGAAAGAAGGGTGTCGGACGGGAGCACCTGTCGGGAGCTCTTGCTCACCGGCAGCGATTCGCCGGTGAGCGAGGCCTCGTTGGTCTTTAGATTCGCCTCCTCCAGGAGCCGGGCGTCCGCGGAGATGCGGTCACCGGTCGACAGGATCATGATGTCCCCGGGCACCAGTTCGCGGGAGGGAACGCTCATCTCCTCCCCGTCCCGGATGACGTTGGCCTTGGGGGCCGCCATGTCCCGCAAGGCCTGCATGGTCTTCTCCGCCCGGTAGTTCTGCACGAACCCCAGGACGGCGTTCAGCAGGACGATGACCATGATGATCCCGGCGTCCAGGTATTCTTCGGTGGAATCCTTCCAGACCCCGATGCCGGCCGATATCAGGGCGGCGATGATCAGGATGATAACCATGAAGTCCTTGAACTGGTCTAGGAGGATCATCAGCGGGGAGATCCTCCGCCCCTCGCTCAGTTCGTTGGGACCGTAACGGATCAAACGGTCCCTCGCCTCCTCAGATGACAGCCCCCGCTCCGTACTTCCCAGGGCTCGCAAGGCCTCCTCCCCGCTCATGGCATGGAACTCGGTCGGCATCTCAGACCCGGATGATAACACATTTGTGATTTATTATAACCGACTCTGGAAGCTCCAAAGGAAATGGAGGAAAGCCAGATGTGGACAATTATAAATAATGTATAATACTATGACCTGGCGGGATGCACTAGGGTCAACGCTCTGCAGGCGTGGCCTTCGATAACTGGGCGGTCTCACCCCGAAGGTGGACACCTCCAGCGGACAGAGTGACATCTGCGCAGGCAGGCGAGATGATAGCAACTGACGGTTTGATGTTCGAGATGGGGATCATTATGCTGATCGCCTTCATCGGCGCAGCCGTGGCCTCGAAGGCCAAGCAGAGCGTCATCCTCGGATACATACTGGCCGGAATGCTCATAGGTCCGTTCATCTCAGTGGAGCTGTTCGGCTACACCTACAACGGATTGGTCCACGACACCGGTTTCATCGAGATGCTGTCGAGCATGGGCCTTACTCTCCTGATGTTCTTCGTCGGCCTAGGGTTCTCAATGACCAAGCTCAAGAAGACCAGGGCTCCGGCGATCATCCTGGCCCTGATGGACGTGGGCCTGGGGATGTTCCTGGGCATTCTGATCGGCTTCGCCCTGGGCTGGCCGATCATCGACACCGTGTTCCTGGCCGGGGTGATATCCATGAGCTCGGTGGCCATCACCGGCAAGGCCCTGGAGGAGATGGATCGTATTTCCAGCCCGGAGACCGAGTACCTTCTGGGAACGGTCATAGTGGAGAGCTTCCTGTCCATGGTCCTTCTGACCATCGTCGGCGGCCTGATGTTCAAGTCCGACGCCAACGACATGAACATGACCCGCCTGATCGTAGGCATCCTGGCCTTCTACGCGTTCTTCATATTCCTGGCCATCGTCGTGGTCCCCAGGGTGGTCAAGTATTTCGAGAGCATCAAGAGCGACGAGCTCTTCGTGCTGTTCGCCCTGGGACTGGTGTTCCTTTCCGCAGCTTTGGCCGAGGTGGCCGGGTTACCGGGGATCATCGGCGCCTTCTTCCTCGGAATGGTATTCGCCGAGACCAAGCTGGCCGAGCGCATCAATGACCGCATAACGCCCTTCCGGGACGCCCTGGTGGCGGTTTTCTTCATCACCTTCGGGATGCTGATCGACCTCAGCATGCTTTCCGCCATCGTTCCCATACTGCTGATAGCGGTCCCGGTGACCCTGTTCTACGAGCTCATCATGCTCAGCTCGGTATCCTATCTCCTCGGATTCTCTTCAAAGGCGGCCATGTTCATCAGCACGGCCATGGTCGGGCGCTCCTCGGAAGCGATAATGTACGCCAGCGTGGGAAGCAACTCGCCGGCGATGACCAAGGGGTCGGAACTGAACCCCTTCGCCGGGGCGTTCTGCTTCATAATGAGCATGGTGGCCCCCCCGCTCATGAAGCACAGCGGGGGACTGACCCGCTTCCTAGCTAGAATAACTCCCAAGTTCCTGATCTACGGCGGATCGCTCATCAACCGCACCATGAGCAAGATAATCCTGCCTTCCACGATCAAGCTGTTCGAGAGGACCCGCCGCCTGGAGGCTCTGGTGATAACCTACTTCGTGGACCTGGTCTGCATCATGGTGCTGCCGTTCCCATACGACATTCTGGCCTTCGTGCTGGGCGGGCTCATCGTCGTGGTCATATACGCCACCCTGGAGAGCGACATGTACTCCATCGTGCGCACCGTGAACTATGACAACCTGGGCGTGGTCACCCGGGACCCGGGGCACATCAGCAGGTTCATATCTGGCTTCGTAAGCCTGAGCCTGGTGACCATACTGTCGATGGCGGCACTGTTCGCCTTGTGGTGGGTGTCCTCCATCATCGTACTGGTCGTCTTCTTCATCATCGTCATGAGCATGTATCGCAGCGTCTACCAGGTGACGCGCACCCCGGCCTTCAACATCAGCGTCAAGCCGGCCAAGCGCCGCGCCCCCAGAAAGAAGCAGAAGCCCTTCCAGCCGAGCTTCACCGCGCCGGAGCCCCGTCCCGACCCCGGCTGGGACTTTGATATCGCTGCGCCTGAACCGCCAACCCCCGCGCCGATACGCCGGACGGATCCGGGCTGGGACCTGGGGCCGCCCGGCTTC
>DUJZ01000128.1 GCA_013329565.1 Methanomassiliicoccales archaeon | reverse complement strand
GTTCATGGCGTGCTTAAAGACCCCTCTACCTATGAGGCGTTCTCCCCTGAACTGGTTGGCATGCAGCGCAACATCGTCATGGGCAAGCACACCGGCGCGCATTCGGTCAAGGAAAAGCTGAGCGAGTACGGGATCTGCCTCCCGGAGGAGATGCTTTCGACCGTGGTCAGCAAGATCAAGGACCTGGCCGAGAGCGGCAAGGAGGTGGACGACGCCGAGCTGGTCGCGCTCGCGCTCCATATACAGGGCCAGGTGGACCAGGAGCACCAGCACGTAAAGTTGAAGGAGTTCACGGTGTTCACCGGCATGAACATCACTCCCACATCGACCGTGGTCATCGAGGTGGACGGCAAGACAGTGCGCTCCTCGGACGTAGGCATCGGACCGGTGGACGCGGCGCTGAACGCCATACGGACCGCGGTGAGCGAGAACATCTCGCTGGTCGAGTATCGCCTGAACGCCATAACCGGCGGCAGCGACGCCCTGTGCGAGGTGACCGTGAAGCTGAGGATGAACGGCGACCGGAAGGTGATGTCGGTGGGCAAGAGCATCGGCTCGGACATCGTGCTCACCAGCGTGAACGCCGCCATGGCCGCCATCGACCGCCTGCTGGGCAGGCAAAGATCCTAGGGTGAACAGATGAGAACGGTTCCCAAGACCATATCGGAGAAGATACTGTCGTTGAAGTCCAGGACGGACGCCAGGGCAGGGGACATCGTGGAAGCGGACGTAGACTACGTCATGGTGAACGATGTGACGGGACCCCTGGCCTTCCAGGAGTTCGAGGCACTGGGGTGCGAGCCGGTGCGCGATAAGATCGTGCTGGTCCCGGACCACTTCGTGCCCAACAAGGACGTCGCCTCCGCCCAGCAGGCCAAGGAGATGCGCGATTTCGCCAAGCGCTGGGGCATCAAGAATTACTTTGAAGTAGGCCGCGGCGGCGTCTGCCACCAGGTAATGCTGGACAACGGCTTCGCGTANNGGATTCCCACACCTGCACCTACGGAGGGGTGAACGCCTTCGCCACCGGGGTCGGAAGTTCCGAGGCGGCGGCGGTGTTCGCCACTGGCCAGCTGTGGTTCAAGGTTCCCGGTTCCATCCGGATCCTGCTGAAAGGTCGTCCATCCAGGTACGTGGGCGGGAAGGACCTGGTCCTCAAGCTCATCAGCGACATCGGGGTGGACGGTGCGACCTACAAGACACTGGAGTTCGGGGGCACTGGCGTTTCGTCATTGACCGTCTCCGACCGTCTATCGGTCTCCAACATGGCCATCGAGGCCGGCGGAAAGGCCGGGATATTCCCCTGCGACGCGGCGACCGTGGCTTACATGAAGACCGTCCGGAAGGACGGGTTCAACGCCACCGCTCCAGATGACGGCGCTTCGTACGAAAGGACCCTGGAGTACGACCTCTCATCGTTGGAAAGCATGGTGGCCCTGCCGCACCTCCCTTCCAACGGGAAGGCGGCGCGCGACGTCAAGGTCCAGATCGACCAGGCTTACCTTGGCTCTTGCACCAACGGTCGTATCGAGGATCTGCGTCTGGCAGCGGAGATAATGCGCGGACGGAAGGTCCACAGGGACGTGCGCATGGTGGTCGTCCCGGCCTCGGTGAAGGTGTTCGAGCAGGCCATGGAAGAGGGATTGCTCACGGAATTCTCCAAGGCCGGGGCCTTCGTTTCCGGACCGACGTGCGGAGCCTGCCTGGGCGGGCACATGGGTATACTCGCTTCGGGCGAGAGATGCGTCAGCAGCACCAACCGCAACTTCATCGGCCGCATGGGCCACCGGGATTCCGAGGTTTACCTGGCCGGACCGGCCGTGGTGGCCGCTTCCGCCGTCACCGGACGAATAACCGACCCGAGGGACCTGGAGGCGGTGCAATGAGAAGCGTCGAAGGAAGGGTGTGGAAGTTCGGCGATCACGTGGACACCGACCAGATAATTCCTGCTGAACGGCTCACCAGTGACAACAACGACAAGCTCGGGACGTTCGCCTTCGAGAAGGTCCGTCCGGAAATGGTCAAACTGGTCAATAAGGGGGACATCATCGTCGCCGGACGCAACTTCGGCTGCGGATCTAGCCGGGAGCACGCCCCCCGAGCACTGCTGCAGATGGGCATATCCTGCGTGGTGGCGGAGAGCTACGCCAGGATATTCTACCGCAACTGCATAAACACCGGGCTTCTTCCGGTGGAATGTCACGTGGAGGCGGACGACGGAGACGTTCTGTCGGTCGATCTCTCAAAAGGTATCATAATCAACCAGACCAAGGGAAAGGAGTGGAGTTTCGCCCCCTTCCCGAAGTTCGTCCAGGAACTCATGGACAGGGGCGGCCTGATGGCCAAGATAAAGGAGGAGAAGAGATGCACAAGATAGCGGTACTGCCAGGGGACGGCATCGGCCCGGAGGTCGTGGCCGAGGGCCTGAAGGTTCTGAACGCCCTTTCCGAGAACTACTCGGTGAAGTTCGATTTCCAGGAGTTCGACATCAATTCGGAACGGTACCTGAGCACCGGTAAGCTGGTGACAGACGAGGACATCGACCAGCTGCGCAAGTTCGAAAGCATATTCCTGGGGGCGATCGGCGACGATCGTGTAAAACCAGGCGTCCTGGAGAAGGGGATACTTCTCGCGCTCCGATTCAGCTTCGACCAGTACATCAACCACCGTCCGGCGCCGCTCTGGAAGCCATTCGGACGATTGAAGAGGGACGTTGATTTCAACATCGACGTGTTCAGGGAG
>DUJZ01000007.1 GCA_013329565.1 Methanomassiliicoccales archaeon | reverse complement strand
TTTTCCATTCAGCATCGATTTGGAAAACCAAAGCCCGCTCTTTTCCCTGAGAAACGACGGAAACGGTCACCAGCGCAATGTCTGGGTTCAAATTATTAACACGTGTTAATGCATCCAAATAAACCATTGTTAATTATATCTGGATATTATACTAAAATATATTATAAAATAAATTTATGCATCCATTGAAGCGAAATGCTTAATAAAAGACCACGTCAATGGGGAAATCGTGGGGGAAGAAATGTTCATTACCCTCGCGAGGTGAGAAAGTGCTAGACATAGGTAAAGTGGACTACAACGAGGTGTTCGTTCGATACGACATCGTTTCGGAGTCTAAGGACAATCCCGAGACGATCGCGGCGAAGATGCTTCCTAAGGACCCCTTACTAAAGAAAGTGGCCGAAGACGTCCTCTACATGAAGTGGAAGGACGTCGAGGCCAGCGTGAAGGGGGCTTTGGCGAAGTACAAGCCGGAGGATGTGATCGAGAAAGGCCTCGTAAAGGGGATGGACGTGGTCGGGGATCTGTATGGTAAAGGCATCTATTATCTGCCTCATGTCATGCTGGCGGCCAAGTCCATGGAGACCGGTGTGAAGGAAGCCGAGAAGAAGATGACATCGGCCATGGTCACCAAGGGTACCGTGGTGATGCACGTGGCGGAAGGAGATCCGCACGACATCGGCAAGAACATCGCCGCCGTGCTGTTGAGATCGAGCGGATACGGCATCGTGGACATGGGCAGAGATGTGCCCGTGGACGATGTGGTCGATAAGGTCGTGGACACCAAACCGACCCTGGTCACCGGGACCGCTTTGATGACCACCACCATGTCCGCCTTCCCAAGGATCGCGGAGAGGTTGTTGGAGAAAGGGGTGGAGCTGCCGTTCATATGCGCCGGAGGCGCGGTGAACCGGGCATTCGTGGAATCCTTCCCACTGGGCGTGTACGCGGAGAAGGCGATACAGGGGCCGACGCTGGCCGGAAAGGTCGTGGAAGGCTGGGACTACAAGAAGCTCAGGAACAAGTGGGATGACCTGGCCAAGGGGAAGATGTGAGGTGATATAGATGGCAATAAAAAGATTCACCAAGATGGAGTACAAGAGCGCGGACGAGATGGTCTTCGGGGAGGCGAAATATCCGCTTTCCTACGGTCTAGGCCAGAAGGTGGGCGCCGGACACGTGGTGCCGGAGATCAACTTCGCTCCCAGGCCAGATGCGGGCAAGAACCCCGAGACCCTGAGGAGGGAGTATGTCGACTACATAACCAAGGACATACTCGACCGGGCGGTCACTATCGGGCTTCCGGCCGTACAGCTGGAGAACGAGCACATCTGGCAGATGGCCAACGACCCCAAGAAGTTCGCGAAACCGGTGGTCGCCGGTCAGAAGGAGCTCATGGAGAAGTACCACGATGAGTACGGGATCGCTCTCTCCATACGCCACACCATCGCCGACCCCAGGCTCTGCGAGAGGGGCTTGAGGCCTGGAATGGACAAGGAGCACTCCTATCCGGAGAAGGTAATCGAGGCCGCCGAGGTGGCCTGCGAGAACGGAGCGGACGTGCTGTCCATCGAGAGCATGGGCGGCAAGGAGGTCGCCGACTATGCCATCATGAACGGGGACATCAAGGCCTGGCTGTTCGGCATAGGCTATTTGGGCTCCCTGGACATGGAATGGCTGTGGCCCCAGCTGATCGACATCTGCAAGAAGAACAAGGTAATCGCCGGGGGCGACACCAACTGCGCCGGCGCCAACACCAGCATGTTCATGGCCGGAGGGTACCTGGACAAGGATGTGGCGAGAACGTTCGCCGCGGTCACCAGGGCCATCGCGTCCACCAGGACCCTGGTTGCCTGGGAGGCGGGCGCCACCGGTCCGGACAAGGACTGTGGGTATGAGGGACCGATACTGAAGGCGATCGCCGGAAGGCCGACCGCCCAGGAAGGCAAGAACTGTACCTGCGCCCACAACGACATGATGGGCAACCTCATCGCCCAGGTGTGCGACCTGTGGAGCAACGAATCGGTGGAGTACCACCCTGAGTTCGGAGGCTCCTCCGTCCAGTGCTGGCTCGGGTCCATCGGCTACGAGGCGGCCCTGATGAACACCGCCAAGCAGCTGAAGCAGGACAAGATCCTGCGCGACCTGTACATGTCGACCGACCGCTTCCGCAGCCCTGAGGCCTTCATACTGGCCTACGACAACGCCTACCGGATCGGCGAGGTCATCGTGGCCAATAGCGGGAGCCAGTACGAAAGGGCCAAGGCCGCCGGCCTTACCGCGGCGAACCTGATACAGGAATCGGTCAACAAAAAGGGCCTGCGCCTGAGCAAGATGGAGAAGGACACCCTCGACACCATGATCAAGGACCTCAACTCCCTCCCGGACAAGGAGGACAAGTTCGTTGAGTGGGCCCTGAAGGAGTACAAGAAGGTGCCGATGTTCGATCCCAAGAACTACGGATTGTAAGCCTTGTTTGCCATCCAAACCCCTTACTTTTTTTATTTTTTTTCAGGGTTTCGAACTTGAAGGTTTCAACCGTCCATCTTCAGCATCCGGAAGTTGAACACCTTCTCTGGACAGATCCGGTCACACCTCAGGCAGGCCGTGCCGTTGCACAGGTCGGAGGCGACGGTGATGTCGAATCCGGCCTTCGCCTTCTTTATGGTGATGGCCCTCTCCGGGCAGTCCTTCAGGCACTTCTGGCAGCCGGTGCACCCCTCGAAGCTGCCGCGCAGGGTGACCCCGACGTCCTTGAGTATCATCAGCCCCTGGTCCCCCAGGACAGGTATGTCCCTCTGCACCATCTTGCGGACGGTGGCCTTGCGGAAGCGCTTGGGAAGTTCCTGAATGTCCATGGTCGCCAGCATCATGTTGTAGGCCTCCAGTGGCATCCCCTCCTGCCAGTACGCCAGCTCTTGGATGAATATGCTCTCGAAGATGCTGTCCGTCGCGAACATCACGTGGTTCGAGCGGATCCCCTTGGCGATGCTTTGCAGCCTATCGATCCACTCGGGGTCCCTCACCAGGTCAGTGGCCATGGCCAATGAGGTGTTACCAACCTGGTATATGGTGTGAGGGGAGGGCGGCAGCAGCCCCACCTTCTGAGCCTTCAGGGCGTCCACGTAAGTCCCGCTGGCCCCGCTCATGTACATGCTGTCCAGGTCGTCGAACTTAACGCCGGCGTGCTCGAGCAGGGTGAAGTGGCCGGCACGCATGGCCCCAAAGGTCTTGGTGGCCTCCAGGACGTCGTTCTCGGTCAAGGTGATCCCGTCCTGCAGGTGGAGCAGGTGGTCGCCGGTGTTGATCCTGGGGGGCTTGACCAGATCGGTCTCCATGCCGGCGGCGATGGCCGCGATGACCCCGGTGCCAGTTATGCCTCTGGCCTTTCCGTGCATGGGCCCTTCATCGTTGACCGCACCGGTGTTGAGGTCCAGTCGGTCCCCGTCCTGGGGCAGCATGGACTCGTCCAACACCTTGCACCGCCAGCTGAAGTCGTACTCCAGGTCGGAGATCGCCCCCGGGGCGGCCAGCATACCCATCTTGATGTGCTGCCCCTCGATGGCCGGCCCGGCCGCGGCGCTTCCCGTGTAGATGGTGTCGCCCACCTTGAGGGCCATTTCTGCGTTGGTGCCGTAGTCGGTCACCAGGCAGGTCTCCTTCCTGTCCAGCAGGCCGCTCTTGAGCATCATGGCCAGGGCGTCCGCCCCGATCTCGTGCTTTATGGCCGGTGGAACGTAAAGGTCGGCCTCCGGGTTCACGTCCAGGCCGACCTCGGCCGTCTTGATCACCCGGGCGTCCCTCTTCTGCGGCTCCACCCCCCGTGCCTTCAGCGCCCTCTCCCCGGCGAAGGCCAGATCGCGGATCTCCATGTTCTGGAAAATGGAGAGCTGGATCGGATTGCCGCAGATGGCCACCCTCTCCACCTTGCTCCGGTCGATCTCCAGAAGGCCGATCAGCCGGTTGGCGGTGTCCACCAGCAGACGGTGGGCGATGTCCGTCCCCACCTCGATGCAGAAGGTCAGGTGATCCATCACGTTCGATCCAGGTATGGGATGGCGTACGGTGATCGCCGTCCCCAATATCCTGCCGTCCTTGAGGTCGAGAGCGTGCATCCTCGTCCCGCTGGTCCCTATGTCTATTGATAAACCCAGGCTCATAACGTTCCCTCCATCGACATCATCTTTTCGTCCCTTCCCACGGGACGCAGTTCCAACGGGCCGGAACGATCCCGAACGAACCGCTCGGTCCCTTCCTCGATGCCCCGGCGTATGGTCATATCGTCGAAACCCAGCAGAGCGGCCATGATCTTCATCCGCCCCGCGGTGACCTGCCCCTCCAATGAACGGCGGGAGTCCGTTCCCAGCCGGAGGTCCACAAGATTCAGGGATATCCATCCCCGGTCGCACCTGAAGACCGACTTCAGGTGGCCCATCATCCTGCCCTCCCTTGCCAAGGAATCGGCGACGCACATGATCCAGGCGTTCAGCACCTTTTCCAGATAGGCACCGTCCACCGGATCGCTGAAGCGAACGTCCCATGTCATTCCAGATGAACCGCCCCCGGCCATCTCCTTGCTGTCTTCGCTCATGGCAACCTCAGCGAAGCGAGAACGGCGTCCACGCCCTCCCCCGTCTTTGCCGAGAGGCGAACGATCATCGCGCCAGGGACCAGGTCCTGCAACCTCGACTCCGCCGTCTCCACATCCTCGTCCGATATTATGTCCACCTTGTTCAGGCCGATCAGGTCAGAACCCTCCAGCTGCCGGAGGAAGAAGGTACCGTTCGCCTCTATGAGGTCGCCTATGCGGAAGGAGTCCACCAGGACAACGGTGAAGCTGCCCTCGGGCTCCACCATGGAGGTCCTGACGATCTGATTGATGCGTTTGGGCAATGCCAATCCGGTGGGCTCTATCAGCACCACGTCCGGGGAGAGCTCCTTTTTTACCGTCCTGAGCGTGCTCTGAAGCGTGCCGGAGAGGGAGCAGCAAATGCATCCCTCCGTGATCTCCACGGTCCGCAGTTTGTTGGCCTCCAGGACATCCCCGTCGACCCCCACCTCCCCCACCTCGTTGACTATGATCACCACCTTCCTCCCGGCGGCGCCAATGGCCTTTCCCAGTCTGATCATCAATGTGGTCTTGCCGCTGCCCAGGAACCCTCCGACCTGGATGATGAACATCAGATAAAAACGGGGTTATGTGTATTTATCATTGTGGTGCTCATTTCCGAACTGGGCGACCATTACCGGTTGAACGGGGAAAATCCCTTGGACATGACGGCATCCAACTGCTCCCTGTCAGGGTGCATATCCCGAAAACTGTCAAGGAATTCAAAAAACGAATGCCTGAAAGTTTAAAATCATCCTTTAGACAATATTTGTCACATGACCGTGGAAGGGATCGATCTATACCAGCTCACCTCACAGGATGTGGTCCGTTACCTGCCTGGAAAGGACTGCGGGGAATGCGGTGAAAAGGTCTGTCAGGGGTTGGCCTCGCGGCTGGCCTCAGGTCAGGGAGTGGCGGCGAGATGTCCGCATCTCGATAAGGACTGGGCGGACCTCATGGACAGGGTGTGTTCTCTGTCCATAAGACTAGAGGTCAGCGATCCGATGATGAGGAAGGTGCCCGAAGCCCTCATCGAGATCAACGGCCCAGGAACGGACTCGCCCGTCATCCTCACATCGAGCTCGGTGATCACCGTCGACATACTGAAAAGAATAATGGATGCGTCGGGCCTCCCGGCGTTCATCGTGCCCATGGACACCAAGGGATACACGGTGGACAACGCGGTGCACGAGGACGCCATCACCCAGATGGCCGTGATGAAGGCCATGAGCGGAAGCACGCTGGCCAACAGGGTCTCCCACCGCACCCTGGTCATCCCCGGCCTGGCGGCAGGATACAAGAGCATGATCGAGAGGATATCCCGTTTCAACGTAGTGGTCGGCCCCACCTCCGGGTTCGAGCTTCCGTTCTTCATCAGGTCCGGCTTCCAGTGAATGGCGAGACCGATCGCTCCGGCGGATGGCTCCCGGGCGGCGAACGCCGGTAACTGCCACGACCAGGCGGTCCTTGCTCCCATTTCATATGGCTGGCAGCTCTCACTCCACGGATCCGGAACCATCNNTTCATCGGTCATTAGCTGGGATGATGGAATGAACAAGATAGAGAACTTGGCCAAAGCCTTCATAGGGGAAACCCAGGCCCGCAACCGCGCTACACCTGGTACGCCAGGACCGCCAAGGCCGAGGGGTACGAGCAGATATCCGTGATCTTCCTGGAGACCGCCGGGCAGGAGAGGTCCCACGCCATCTCCGTCTGGAAGATGATCCACGACCTGAAGAAGAAGGAGTGCCTGGACTTCGAGGCGCTATCGTTCGAAGCGGAGTTCCCGGTCGTGCAGGGCTGCACCGCCGACAACCTGAAGGCGGCCATGGCCGGGGAGAACCACGAGGCGGAGTGCATGTACCCGGAGTTCGCCGACGTGGCCGAGAAGGAAGGCCACGCGGACATCGCCCTGCGCCTGAGGGCCATCGGAAGGGCGGAGAAGCACCACGAGAACAAGTACCAGGATCTGCTGGCCTTGATCGAGTCCGGCACGGTCTTCAAGGAGAAGAAGAGCACCAGGTGGGTGTGCCGGGAGCGCGGCCACGAGCACGAGGGCAACGAACCGCCGGAGAGGCGCCCGTCCTGCGAGCACCCCCGCTCCTACTTCCAGCGCCGGTGGGTTGACCTTTAAACGCCAAAACCCCGGACCTTCCAGAATGCGAAGGTTCCGGGGAAATCTATTTAACAATAGAGCATGACTTTTCTCCCCTCGTAGTTCTGTCTGGAGGATCATCGGATGAGCAAGGGTTCGCAGAGAATGGGCATATACATCTGCCGCTGCGGCGGCAACATCGACAACAGCCTGGACACCGGCAAGCTGCACGAGGCGGCCAGGAACATGACCAAGGTGGCCCACACCGCAACGGTTGACTACGCCTGCTCCCCGGCCGCCCGGGAGCAGATCGGAAAGGACGTGAAGGAGCACGGCATCGACCGGGTGCTCATCGCCGCCTGCTCGCCGAAGCTCTACCTGAAGGAGTTCCAGCAGACGCTCGAGGAGGCCGACCGCAAGGGATGCATGCTGGAGATGTGCAACATCCGCGAGCAGTGCGCCTGGATACATTTCAACGATCGCGAGGCGGCGACGAACAAGGCGGAGGACATGCTGAGGATGTCCCACGACCGCCTGCAGAACCAATCCATAACGGAAAAGGCGAACGTATCGCAGGTGAACAAGTTCCGCTGCACCGGTTGCGGCATCTGCGAGTCGGTATGCAACTTCAACGCCATACACCTCGCCCCGGACCAGGACTACCAGGATCATAAGAAGGCGAACGTCAACATCAACGCCTGCGAGGGATGCGGGGCCTGCGTCGCCGCCTGTCCGACGGCCGCCCTGGACCAGACCTGCTTCTCCAACCTGCAGATGGTCTCGCAGATCGAGACGTTCCTCAAGGACAGCAGGATGGACTTCCCCAAGGTCGTGGTGTTCTCCTGCCACTGGTGCTCGTACACCGCCGCGGATATCGCCGGCCTAAAGCGAATGGCCATGGACCCCCACTTCTGCGTCCTGCGCACCATGTGCTCCGCCAGGGTGGACCCGGAATGGGTTCTTAAAGCGCTGTCCAAAGGGGCCGACGGGGTGCTTGTGTTGGCGGGACATCCGGGACGCTGCCATTATGAGGTCGGCAACCTGCGCACCAGGAAGAGGATGACCCTGCTGCACACCTATCTGGAACAGATGGGCTTCCATCCCGACCGGTTCCACATGGATTACGTCGATTCCGAAGAGGTCGAAGGTTACGTCAAGGCCGTCAACGATTACATCGAGAAGGTCAGGCAGCTAGGCCCGAACCCGATCGACCCGAACACCCGGATCTCACCGAAGCGCCTGGAGATGCCCTGGCTGGACATCAAGGCCGAGAAGAAATGGAGCGAGGGACTGGACATCTGAGCGAACATCCCAAAACGCCTTCCCAATATAATTTTTATAAAAAAAGGAAAGTGGAAAAGGTTTCGCTCACTCGGTCTTGCCGTGGACCTTGCGCATGAAGTTCTCCACGTCGCCGACGTCCTTGGTGGCCAGGCTCACCGCCGCCCCCGTGATGATCGCCGCCGGCAGGCTGTACAGCGCCGGGTTCACCAGCACCGGCAGCCCCAGGACGCTGTCGATCCCCCCCAGGGTGGCGACCACGAAGACCACCGACACGATCAGGCCGGCCACCATGGTGGCCAGGGCGCCCTGCCGGGTGTAGCGCTTCCACCAGATGCTCATGAAGAGCACCGGGAAGATGATGCTGGCCGCCATGCCGAAGGCCAGGGTCACCAGGTAGGACACGTTCTGATCGGCCATTCCCAGGCTTATGCCCACTGCCATTATCCCCATTGCCACTATGGCCAGCTTGGCCACCAGCACCTCCCGGCGGTCCGAGGCCTTCTTGTTTATGACCTCCTTGTAGAAGTCGTGGCTCACGGTGGTACCGATGGTTATGAGCAGCCCGGCCACCGTGCTAAGGATGGCGCAGAAGGCGCCGCCTATGGCCACCCCCAGCATAATATCGCCGCCGGTACGTTCGGCCAGCAGCGGCACGGCCATGTTCTGGGCGATGGATGAATTCCCGCTCATGAAGTAGCCCATGAGGTCCGGGTACAGCACGTACATCGCGCCCAGTCCGACGAACAGGGTCATGATGTAGAAGGAGCCGATCATCAGCAGCACCCCGATGGTGGAGGTGCGGGCGTCCTTCGGCTTCCTTACCGTGTAATACCTGGTCAGAACGTGCGGCAGCCCCGCCGTACCGAAGACCAGCCCCATGGCCAAGGCCATGGTGTTCATCCAATTGGGCGCGAAGGTGCCGGGCGTGAGCGCCGTATCCTGCCCGGTGAGCTTTCCGCTCACGAAGGCGATGGCCTCGTCAGGGGTGAGCGTCGTGAAGTCCGGCACGCTGGGGTCATTGGCCAGCAGCGCCGAGGCCAGCTTGGGCGGGACCATGTTGTCTGCCTGCGTCAGAACGTCCCCGATGTTGAACCCGAACATCGTGCTCAGCATCAGTATCATGATGACGAACATGGCACCCCACAGCACCAGCCCCTGGATGATCTGATTGTAGGTGGTGGCGCGCATTCCGCCGGTGGTCACGTAAGCTATCACCAGGGCCCCTATCACCAGAACCGAGAAGGTGTAGTTCCAGCCCAGCAGCAGCTGCAGCAGGGCACCCGCACCCACGATCTGCGGAACCACGTAGAAGGTGGATATCACCACCGCTCCCAGCATGCCGCCGAAGCGCAGGGATTTGCTTCCCTTGAACCGGCTGGTAAGCACCTCGGAGGTGGTGTACTTGCCCACCTTCCTCAGGGGAACGGCCAGCAGCATCAGCAGCACGATGTATCCCCCGAAGTAGCCCAGTCCGTCCCAGGTCTTGTCTATGCCGAAGATGGCTATGGCTCCGGCCACGCCAAGGAACGAGGCGGCGCTCAGGTAGTCGCCAGTGAGCGCTAAAGCGTTCTGCAGCCAGCTGATGTTCTGTCCGGCCACGTAGAACTCCGAGGAGGTCCTCGCCGAACGCCTGGTGTACACCGCCACCCCCAGGGAGACGGCGATCAGCGCCACCACTATCAGTAGCGTGATGACGCTGGTCATGCTTCAGCCTCCTTCTTGCTGGCCATGCGGTGGAACACTATGGCAGTGATCCAACCTATGGGGAACAACAGCAGCACCCATATGACCATCACGTTGGCATCGCCCAGTACCTTGGTGGTCGCGATGTCCGTGGCCCAGGAGGTCAGAGCCCCCAGTCCAAAGTAAGGTATGAGGAACACCAGGAGGGTACCGAAGGCCACCCCGAGCTTGCGACCGATGTGCAGCTCCTCCAGGGGCACCATGGAGACCTCCTCCACCACCTCTTCCGGAAGCCCGATCTTGGTCAGGGCGATCTCAAGAAGGTCAGCGATGTACGCATCGTTATAGCCCCTGGTCATCACGACCGGGTAGGGGGAGTGCTTCATGACCCCCTCGGCCACCGATCCCAGGGCGATCTTCTCCCATCCGCTGCGCCCGGCGTGACCTAGCACGATGTAGGACGGTTTGATCTGCCGGGCATAGTCCAGGATGGCGCCCACCACCGGGCCGGCCTCGTAGGTCTTCATCACCGCCGGGACGGAATTGCGGGCGGCCCATTCCATGGCCACCTCCCCTCCCTTGGCGTGGATGCCCATGAGTTCCATCTCGGCCACCTCTTCCCCCTTCATTTCCAGGGGCATGCGCATCAGGTCCTCCTTGACGCACACGATGTGAAGGGTGGCCCCGGTGACCTTGGCCAGCTCGACCGCCCTCTTGGTGGCGGTCAGGGCAGGTTTGGAACCATCGGTGGCCAGCAGAATTATGTTCTCCTCGCCGGCCTTACCGTTCGATCGGTTCAGGATGTTCCCTAGCATCCAGGAGCACCTCCCAGGGATACCTTCGGGCCATGGCCAGGACCGCTCACGGTCCATAGCCTGAGCTGCATGTCATCTGAATTACAGCTCAAACCCTCTCCTCCCCCGGTCTCCTCATCCTCTTGCGGATGGCGCTTTCAAAACTCCTCTTGTTCTTGACGTGGTCTATACCGCGTCCGTACAGAAGGTCCGCCCAGGCAACCTCTTTCTCTAGCCGATCGAGGCCGGCACCGGCGGAGCAGTGCCATTTATTGCTTTCGCATGGATGGGATCTGACATCCATGACGGAAGTCATTTTTTCATGGGTACTTAAATCTATGTGAAATATCTACGAATTACACAAATATATTGAATATATACTGCTGATATTGCAGAATAATTACGATTGTAATCATTATACCCCGATAGAAAAGCGGCGTTCTTACGGGAGCTGTCGTAAACCCGAGCGTGCTATTGTCAAACATGCTCCCTTGGCCAGTATAAGAACCGAACTATTATTCTTCGTACATATACGAAGTAATCGAGAAAATAAAATCGGCGTTCGCCGTTGTCCGGCGATTCCGATAAGCACCAAGAATTCCGGTGGACCTCACTTCTTCAGGTGCCGGCGGATGTAGCCGTTGACGGCGTCCCGCACGGTGCCCTCCTCGTCCATGATCATACGGATGCCCAGGTCCTGCATCTTCATCCGTCCGTGCTCTCCGGCGTAGCCAGTGAGAACGACGTCCGGCTTGAGCCTGGCCACGTTCTCGGCGGTCATTATGCCATGGCCCATGTCCGTCTGCTTCTTGATGTTCTCGTGAGCCTCGAACTCCCACGTTTCCGGATCTACGACGATAAGGAAACGGGCGTGTCCGAAGTCCTCCTCCACCAGGTCGTCGAGGGTCGGCCCCTCCGCCGTCACCAGCAGCCGGACCATCTACCTTCCCCCGTTCACCTTGGCCAGGACCTTCTCCGTCATCTCGTCGAAGGCCTTGGAGGCCGGGTTCGATTTGTCCATGAGCACGATCGGCATACCGTCGTCCCCGCCAAGCACCACGTTGGGGTCCAACGGGATGCGTCCCAGGAACGGCACTCCCATCTGCTCGGCCGCCCTCTCCCCGCCGCCGACCTTGAACAGGTCGATGGTGTTGTGGCAGTGCGGGCAGATCAGGCCGCTCATGTTCTCCACTATTCCGAGTATCGGTAATTTCAGCGCCTGGGCGAAGGTCACGCTCTTGCGTGAGTCGAGAAGCGCCACTTCCTGTGGCGTGGTGACGATTATCGCGCCGTCAGCGTTCTCCAGGAGCTGGGCGATGGTCAGCGGCTCGTCGCCGGTTCCCGGCGGCAGGTCCACGATCAGAAAGTCCAGGTCGCCCCATTTGACCTCGGCGACGAATTGCCGTAGCGCCCCTATCTTTATCGGACCGCGCCAGACCACCGGCGTATCGGGGTCCTGCAACAAAAAGGCCATGGACATGACCTTCATGTGCGGCGGCACCAGCACGGGCATCAGCCCGTCCTCGTCGGAAATGACGTCCTCGTGCTCGATGTTGAGCATCTTGGGGATGTTCGGGCCGTGTATGTCCGCATCGAGTATGCCTACCTCGTAACCACGCATGGCCAAAGCGGTAGCGAGATTCACCGCGACCGTGCTCTTGCCCACGCCGCCCTTTCCGGACATGACCACGATCTTGTGCTTTATCCTGGCCAGGGACTTCTTGAGGCGGTAGTCCTTCTCGTCCATGGTCGTCACCTCTATCTTGTCTGAATCATCCATTTCCAACACCTCACATCTTGGTCCGGAAGTACTCCCGGATGATGTTCCGCTCCCCACGCTGCAGTATCTCGCCCATGGTCGACGTGGTCACCTCGAAGCTCTTGGCCAGCTGCGGCAGGCTCACCCCTCGGGGATAATCGTAATAGCCCCTCTCCAAGGCGGCGCGTATCGCCAGCTCCTGTCTCTTGGTCACGAAGCTGGTGTCGTCCAGCTTCTTCTTCGACCTCAGGTCGATGGTGCACCCGTTCTTCTTCAGTTCGTCGATGAGATCGCTCAGGGCCGCCTCGCGGCTGGCGATGACCTGCCACTCCACCTTGCCGTGCCCCATCGTTCTCGCTGATCGCAGGTAACAATCAGAGCGCATGATGGCCTTGCAGGCCCGGCACTTGGTGAGCAGCGCTATGCCCCGCATCCGGCCGTCCTCGGCTATGGACGGCTCCCACTTGCACACGTCCGGATGCTTCTCGATCGCTCGCGACACTATCTGCTGCATCTCCGGGTCGCTGCACTCCAGCTCCACGAACGAACGGGCGCCCTTGTCGCCGAAGGGGATGCAGTCCAGGATGCGTACCGGCACATTGAAGTTGGCCGATATGTCGTGGACCCAGCCGTCCGGTATGTCCACTTCCAGAACCGCCTCTATCATCCTTCAGCCTCGGTCCAGCAGATAAACGGGGGTATAGAAAAGGTTACCCCTGAATCGTTCGCTCCTGACAGATGCTGACTATTCGTCCGCCGGCCCCGCTCTCGCCGAGGGGGCAGGCCCAGCCTCTTTTGCGGAGGAGCATGGAGCGGACCCCCTCGACGATCCTGGACGGATCGGTCCCCACGACAACGTTGGCTCCCACCTCCACCGTCTCCGGGCGTTCGGTATTGTCTCTGAGCGTAACGCACGGAACGCCAAGGATGCAGCTCTCCTCCTGCACTCCGCCCGAGTCCGTCAGGGCCAGAGCGGCCCCGCCCTCCACCTGCAGGAACTCCAGGAAGCCGAGCGGCGAAATCGCCCGGACGTTGCTAGGGATGGCAAGTCCGAACGTCCCCAGGTTCTTCCTGGCCCGGGGGTGCATGGGCCAGATGACCTCCAGCCCCGTCTCCCGGCCGGCCCTCTCCAGGCCGATGAGGACGTTGGAGAGCCTCTCCCGGGAGTCCACGTTCTCCTGCCTGTGCAACGTCGTCAGGATGTAACCGCCCTTGCGCAATCCCAGCGACCCAAGGGCATCGCCTTTCCCGGCGGCGATCTCCAGGTTCTCCCGTACCGCGTCCACGATGGTGTTTCCGGTGACGAATATGCGACCCTCCGGCAGCCCCTCCGCACGGAGATTTCGGGCCGAGACATCGGTGGGCGCGAAAAGCAGGTCCGATACGTGATCGGCCAATACCCGGTTGATCTCCTCCGGCATGGTGCGGTCGAACGAGCGCAGCCCGGCCTCCACGTGGCCGACGGTGATGCCCAGCTTGACGGCGGCCAACGCTCCGGCCAGCACCGTATTGGTATCCCCCTGCACCAGAACCACGTCCGGCCGACTCTCCTGAAAGAACTTCTCCAGTCCCACCAGCATCTTACCGGTCTGTGCGCCGTGCGTACCCGATCCGACCTCCAGATTTATAGTTGGCTCCGGCAGGTCGAGGTCCCGGAAGAAGACCCGGTCCATCTCGAACGAGTAATGCTGACCGGTATGCACGAGATCGAAATCAAGGCCGCGGCGCTGCAGATCGCGGACGATAGGTGACATCTTCACTATCTCTGGTCGGGTGCCCAGAACGACGCTGAATCTCATTTGCCCATGCACTCCCTGAACTCCTCGGCCTTCCTGATGATGCGTTCCGCGTTCTCCCGGGGGAACAGGCGCATGACCTCGGCCTTCCTCTCCAGTACGTCCCGGCATATGACGAAATCATGGGCGAGCAGGGTCCTCTGCTCCCCCCGGCGGATGTCCAGCACCGTCAGCGGATAGATGTCCGCCCTCTGGACCAGCTCCTCCAGCCCTGCCCCCTCGGGGTAGTTCCATCCGATGAGGTTGATGCCCACGCACTTGGCGTAGCGCACCACATCACTGGAGAACTTGGTGTTCGTCACCAGCCAGGGGGCGGTGAGGCCGTTGCTCTCCTTCAGGTCCAAGAAGCGCCCGTACGTGTATAACGCATCCTGTATCGATGACTTGGTCCCCTGGAGGTTGTGAAACTTGCACTCCACGGTCCCCTTCGTCCCGTCCTTGGTTATGACCACGTCGACCTCGTGGGTGACGCACCTTCCTTCCAGTACCTGCCGCACCTCAGCGTGGTACCCC
>DUJZ01000150.1 GCA_013329565.1 Methanomassiliicoccales archaeon | reverse complement strand
GATCAGGACCTTGCCTCCAGCGATGTCGATAACCTCGGATTCCAGTTGATCTATAATGTACACCTGCCACGAGTAGCCGGCCCACATTCCGGTGGTGGTGGTCGTCCCTCCATAGTTGGCAAAGTAGATGATCGATCCATCAGTGTATCCGACAGCCAGGTCGCATCGGCCATTCCCATCGATATCCTGTGCGGTCATGGCACTCACCGTCTTACCGCTGCTAAGTCCGCTGCTCAGGAAAGATAGGGATATAAGGGTGTTGCTAGGACTGGACGAGAATACGTCCTTGCTGGTCTGATCTATTCCAGAGAACGTGTTGACTTTTCTAAGGATGATATCCAGATAGGAATCGTTCCAGTTTCCGAAGAACCGCCCCGCTTCTATCGAGCTGTACCCAGTTCCTGTGCTGGCGGATGTGTATATCAACCGGTTGTTGTTGAATATACCACTCTTTAGTGTGGGGGGCGTCCCGGAATAGTAATCACCGTTGTAGAGTACCCATACCTGTTCGCGGTTGGCACTGCTGATGCTTTGAACGACTATATCGTTTGATCCGTCTCCATCCACGTCTGCAATATCGAACGCCTTTATCGACTGGCCTATATCCGGTAGGTTCGCTAATCCCTTTATGTACATGTAGCCGACCCTGACCCAGTCATTTATCGGGTTGGGGTTGTTCTCCATTGTGTCGATAACACGAACGTACACGGTTTTACCGGAAATCGTGTTAGGAAGCGATGCGGGGGTTATCGGTACCATGGACCCGGTGTTGCTGATGGTCGTGATGTCGGTCCAGCTGATCTTATCCAGGGAGTACTGGAACTTGAACATGTCACCTTCCGCAAGTCCGCTGATGGAAGCGAACAGGTTGAACGTGTATGTCGTGCCAGGGGTTATCTGGAAGTTCCATATGTGCGTTAGACTGTCCCCGGTCTGATAGGTGACATTGATGTACAAGGCATCGATGTTCAATATCCCGGTTTCGTCGTTCACGAACCTGACGTTTAATGTGGCAAGCTGATTGGCGTCAGTGATGAAATTCAGGGGTATCTCCCGGTAGTGCTCCCCGTTGGTGATCGTTTCCAGGGTCTGCCAGCTGCCAGTAGTAATATTGTAGAACTGCAGCACGTTATCGCTGTCTAGATAGTCGGAGGCGGAATAGTTGAGCACCAATATCACCTCGATGTCCCCCTGCGGCAGGTCGAGGTAGGTATTATCCCAGATGGTTATGTTCATTATCCGATTGACCGGTATGGTGTATAAAAATCCGTCACCGATATCCCTCATGTCCGACAGCGGGTCGGTGGCATTGTGACCGGTGCCGGTGTTGGTCGGATAGGTTTTCACGGTGTTGTATAGGGTTACCTCGGACAGCTCCTCGTACAAGTATTGGTTCTGGCCCTGTGTACGGGTTACGGTATAGTCTCCAGCGGTTATTGCCCCTTCGATCACTTCCTCGCCATCTGCGTAGTTGAACACGTCCACAACTCCAGAGCTGGCCTGAAGGCTGATGATGTTGGTGGCGTAGAAGTTGCCAGCACGGTCAGCGTTCTGGTGAACGTATATCCTATTAGCGGTTACCACGACAATGTCATGAGACCTGAGAGGGTCGTTGCTGACGGCGGATGGAGGGTCCATATCAGCAATTCTGACATCCAATATCGTACCGACGTACCCTCCGGCGGGCTTGGCCAAGGCCGTCCTGGTCCAACCCCCGTCATTCTTGTACAGGTAGACGGTGCTTCCATATGCCACGACCAGGTCCATGTCATCGTCCTCATCGACGTTGCCAACGGCAAGACTTAGGTCGGATGGCACACTGGTGACCCCCAGTGCAGGGAGCACGGTCTTGAAGAAACCGCCACTGTATGAAGAGGAATAGAGGACGGGGTTGATGGAATCGATGTTCATACCACCATTTCCTTTGATGAACCCATATGCCATAATTGAGGCGAAATCCCCACTGCCATCGCCATTGATGTCCCCGGCCTCGAGCTTGAGCACGACGGGGTTAGACGTTTTGCGGTCGGTGGTCGTTTCCAAAATGGCCGGAGGCAGCCAGCTGTTGTCGTTGAAGTAATAGAACAGCGAGGACTGCGTATTCCACGCCGCCCCTCCGGGGTTGCTCAGCCCAGCAACTATGTCATACTTTGTGGTCGGGGCATCGATATATATGACCTTGGTGAGCAGGAACGTCTCTCCGGTGGTCTTGAAGACATCGAACCTAAGGATGTACGCGTGATCCATCGACAGCCATTCCGCGCCACTGGTACAGTTGGCCAGGTTGATGACGAAACGATAGACTCCATTGCCTGCGCTGACCTGCCAGAGATTGCTTACCGGTCCGTTCCAGTTGTTCAAGCTGTTATTAACGGCCAGAGTTGTGGCGGGAGCCCTCTTGACCTGAGTGGACCAAACGAAATCTCGGATCTCTACGTTCCCAGAGCCGATCATGTATGGATATGCACCCTCCGTCTGAATCTCCACCAGAATCTTGTTGCGTGCTTGATCGCTCACCGAGAAGTGGGTCCATTCGTTAGCAAGGCTGAAACTACCCTTGTAAGTCTTGAAGGTAGGATACTCGGAATCGATGGTTCCATCCAACACGAGCATCCAGGTGTTGAACGTGAAGGTGTCGGGGCTGGTCTTGCTGTCCGTCAACGTGGCGGAGATGGAATAATTGCCCCCAAGGGTAGAGGTGTCTACGGTGCTATTGTAGATATAGAAACCAGCTATGAACCCATAATATTTGAAGTTGTTAGGAGGGATGCCAGTCGAAGAAACCTCGGTCACAACGACCTTGGTGTTGGGGTTCATTACCAATAGTTCATTCTTACCGATGGTGTTTACTACGGTCTTGGATATCATCACCAAGACTGCGTTCTCCGTGTCCTTGAAGAAAATGTTCCGGTTCGTTGCCCCCATGTTATTGAGGTTCCAATCGTTCCATTCGAACAAGGCGAATCCCTGTAATCCATTTATGTCAAAGTTCGGGAATTCGCCGTCTCCACCACCACCGCCGCCGCCACTGCTTCCACCAGAGGCGGGATTGACGCGGATGGTCATCAGGGTGCTACTTGACCGCCCGGTTTCGTCTGTGGCAGAAATTATAATTATTCTGTTGTCCCAAATATATTTTGCTTTATCAGATATTTCCACAGAGTACAGGTTTTTTGACAGCGGCTGCAGAGTTTTTATGCCTAGCCCGAGGGCGGTCATATCCGCATAGACCCCGGTTATATTGTCATCGTTAGGGTCCATGACCTGGACATAGAGAACCATGGAACGGTTCTCCAGACCGGGGGATGGAGATGTATACCTAGTTCCGATGATCGGCGGAAGCTGGATGTTGGTCACGCCACCAAGAAGGTCGGTTTGCCAGACGATAGAATTGGTGTCCTTGTCCACGATCATTATTGAAAGGCCGGTAATCTCGTTAGCGAACGGGACCTTGTACCTCCAGACCTCGCCTGTCTTCCAATCTTCGCCTATACCTCCGTCATCGATGCCGAGTTCGGGAATCAGCGTGCCGTTGAGGAAGATGTAAATTCCGGTGGACCAGCCTTTCAGGGTCTGGCCGCCCTTGTGAGTGACGTTCACCCAGATGGTGCTATCATCCTGGATGTTAGACAGGCTCGGCTCTAGGTCAGTGAACGTGGCCTCGGCCGGTTCGGGCATGTTGGCGACGTAGAACATTATGCTTGAGAACAGCGTGACCGTGATGGCAAGTATCAGCAGGTTACCTATTATGTCCGATACACCGGACCTCGATCTGCCCATCCTCTTGTTGAATTTATTCATGATGCCCACCGGCTTAACATAGCTATGGCTATTGACTAATAGTTAACCTGGGACTATTTAATTATATGCGTCCAGAGATTAATAATTAAATCAGTACTCAATGCCTTTTCTGGCTTCCAGGCCTTCGTCGTATGGATGCTTCTCGACCGTCATCACCGTGACGAGGTCGGCCTCTTTCCTCAGCTCTTCGGGAGCGTTCCGTCCGGTGCAGATGACCTCTACTCCACGGTCCCTCTGTATAAGGGCCTCCAGAACATCATCGATGGATATCAGGTCGAAGTACAGAGCGACGTTCACCTCGTCCAATATGATCAGGTCGAACTCCCCGGACCTCAGCATGGAGCGGGATAGGTCCAGAGCCCGCCTGGCGCAATCCAGGTCGTCCTGGCAGTGCTGGCCCTTGGTTATCAGCTTCCCGGACCCGAACTGGAACACCTCGATGCCCATTCTTCGCAATGCAAGGATCTCACCGTAGTCCTCGCCTTTCTTCATGAACTGGACGACACCGACCCGCAGGCCATGCCCCCAGGCGCGCAGCGCCAGACCCAAAGCGGCAGTGGTCTTGCCCTTCCCCTCGCCAGTATAGACGTGCAGCAGCCCCAGCCCGTTATTCTCCATCTTATCCCAACATCATTAGGTTCCAGGCCTTTAAATATTCCAATCCCCAGTTATCAGGGAATGATGGAACTGGAGGTCAAGGTGCCCTGCGAGGACCTTGGTGATCTGGAAAGGCGCTTGAAGGACATGGGCGCATCGCACGTCGAGGACCTGGACCAGGTCGACCTGTACTTCTCCCATCCCGGCCGTGATTTCGGCGTTACGGACGAAGCGCTGCGGCTGCGGCGGGAGAACGAGCGCACCGTCATCACCTACAAGGGTCCGAAGCTCGACAAGGACACCAAGCTGCGGGAGGAGATCGAGGTAGGCGTGGAGGATATCGAACGAATGTCCCATGTCCTCGAACGGCTGGGCTTTCGGCCGGTGATACGAATTGCGAAACAACGGACCGTTTACGACCTCCAGGGCATCCATTTCTGCCTGGACCGCCTGCCTGGGTTAGGTAACTTCGTGGAGATGGAATGGCAAGGCGACGACCTGGACGCAGGAAAGCAGAAGATAATGGAGCTCAAGGAAAAGCTTGAGCTGGTCGGAAATGAGCGGCGCTCCTATCTGGAGCTGCTCATGGAAAAAAGATGAACGATCACATCGTGCGGATCTTCTCGATCACGAAGTCCTTTATCTTGGGGTCGTCTGGAATCGTTACGGACTTCTTGAACCGCTCGGTGCCGTCCGGCAGGTAGTAACCACGGGACAGGGAGATGAACTCGTTCTCGCCCTCCTTGGTAATGGCCTTCTTCCGCGCGACCTCTATGAAGTTGTTGCGGCCGAAGGGTATCTTCTCGGCGCTAAGCGTAATAAAATCCACGTTCTTTCCCGGCGCTTCGTCATCCATTGCGGTTGCCTCCCTTTTGGTAGGTATGCAACGTTCGATAAAATTATAAAGGTTTGCCTTATGTATATACGATGCTGGCACATTTATCTGGGTGTTCGAATTGATGATATTGATGACGCTTTGAAGCACCAACATCGACAGTTAAAAATAGAAAGGGCGGGATGAAAGGGAGCATGGACGGAGAGGGCCCGGAGCGTACTTGCCCGCGATGCGCGGCCGAGGTGCCGGAGGACGCTTCATTCTGCTTCAAGTGCGGCCTTCCCTTGAACGGTACGGACGATATTACACGCCAGTACGCCTTCTACGCCCCTCCGCCTCGGCCATTCCGAGAGAAGAGCAGCCTTCAGTCAGCCAGGGAGGTCTTCCGGGGGATCGGGGCCTACATGACGCTTGTCGTCCTGGCGTTGGTCACCATCAACGTGGGCATAATGCTGTGGGGCATGCATTTGGTGATCCCCGAGGCCTGGGAGTCGGCTACCTCGCTGTTCCTGGTC
Organism: Methanomassiliicoccales archaeon; assembly: GCA_013329565.1. GTDB lineage: Archaea > Thermoplasmatota > Thermoplasmata > Methanomassiliicoccales > UBA472 > UBA472 > UBA472 sp8940u. The sequence goes on along the minus strand of DUJZ01000150.1, from coordinate 1,752 downwards.
CTTCCCTGGATAGTCAAGATCGTGGGGTTGCCGGGAGTGTGGTTCGTGACCTACTACATCCTGCTGGTGGCGGCGGTCCTGCTCTCCTATGCGGTGATGCTGTTCCTGAGCGGGAGGACGTTTTGGAAGGAGCTGACCTTCAAGCCGACCGACCATTCCCCGGCGTACGCTGTGTCCACCATTTTCCTGGCCGTACTGGCCATGAACGCCGCCTACTATCTGCTCCTGGGCTTCATCGGCATCGACCCCTCCTCGGGAGGGGTCACTGGCATGCTGTGGGAGAATCTGTGGAGCCTCCTCCGGGCGTCGGTCTGGGAGGAGGTCATATGCCGGATACTCTACATCGGGCTGCCGCTTGGCGCCGTATACATTCTCAAGGGCAAGGGCGCCCCCTACCGCCGTTACATTTTCGGAGGCAACTTCCAGTTCGGACCCTGGGAAAAGTTCTTCCTGGTGCTCTCATCGGCCATATTCTCCCTGGCGCACGTCTTCAGCTGGGACCTGTACAAGGTGCCGCCGACGTTCCTGGCCGGCCTGGCCCTGGGTTACCTGTTCCTGAAGTACGGGGTCTACGCCAGCATTATGCTGCATTTCTTCATCGATTACCTCAGCTTCCCCATGGACGTCTGGCCGGGTGACACTACTGACATGATCATGGGGCTGCTGCTCCTGGCCTTCATGGCCCTGGGGATGGTATACCTGGTGTACTACTCCGTTCGGGCGTTGGAGCTGTTCAGCGGCCGGCAGATCATCAAGTGGGGAGATCCCCGCCCGGTGAGCGTCTATTATCAGCCGTTATCGCCCAACGCCAAGTACGTACCTTACGACGGCCCGCTGACGGCGCCGTCCTTTGGTTTCGTGTGCAGACATTGCGCGGGCACGGAGGCGAGGTACGTGGACGGTAAGTTCGTCTGCTCCCGCTGCGGCAGGGAAAATTGATCAGTCGAGGGACGCCAGAACGCTCTGCAGACGGTCTCGCGATACCAGTGACCGTTCCAGCTCCCGGGCCTCGATGACGTACCTGCCTTGATACGGTCGGAAGGCGCCTAGCCATTTATGGAAATCTATGTTCCCCTCGCCGATGACCATGTGGCGGTCCCGGTCGCCAACATTGTCGTGCACGTGCATGTTGACGAAGCGGCCCTTGATGCTCAGGAAGTCGGAGATGTTGCCGACGGTGTTGGCGTGGCCGATGTCGAAGCACACGCCCAGGTCCGTGCCGTCCAGGAACAGCAGGAGCTCCTCGGGGACCTTGGCCATGGAGACCGGCATCTCCGGCATGTTCTCCAATGCGACCCGTATGCCCAGGTCCTTTCCGCGGGCGTCGATGGCCTTCAATGATTCCTTGGTGGCCTGGATGGCGGTGTCCCGGTCCAGAACTGTTAATGGAGAAAGGAACCCGGGGTGCACCGTCATAAGGTCTATCCCCATGCGATGGGCCACATCGAGCGCTTCCAGCACCTCGTTCAATGCGGCCGCCCTCATTCTGGGATTTATCGCGCCGATGTTCACGTCGCTCAGCGGGGCGTGAATGGAATACTCGAGATCGTAGGAAGGCGATAACCTCAGAAAATCATCCCAGATGTCCCTCAGGAAGTGCTTCCTCTCGGCAACTATCTCCCATGCCAGGTAGTGTTCGGCCACCCTGTCCAAGGCGTAAGGGAAGTCCCAACGCGAGAGGTGCGGGGAGGAGATGGCGATCAAGGGATCTCCCCGTCGATCGTTCGAGGGGCGACGCCGTCTATCAGCGCC